>DASWLJ010000144.1:0-6409 GCA_036396185.1 Bathyarchaeia archaeon
GCCAGCTCGGCGGAGTACTGCTCACCCAATGCGCGGTGGGTCCACGCCACGAGGACGACCGAGGACGCCGCCCCAGCTGCGCCCAACCAACGTAGCCAGGGAGGCAGGGCCAGCCTTGCCCAGGATATCCATTGAACGTCGAGCATGTAGAGTGTGATTGACGCGTAGGAGCCCAGTATTGCGATGACCAGTATCCTTGAGGACAAGCTTTCCAGCCTTTGGCGCCGCTCAGGCTCCCTCCTCGCGGACTCCACCCGGTACCGTATCCTGACGCCGAAGAAGACGGCGTAGATGGCTACGAAGAGGATGCGGAAAATCTGTTCCTCGTCCACCCCAGTCGCCCCGGAACCCATTGGAACCCGTGAGTATAAAAACATACCTATAAGTCGGTATTACTTACCTATGGGTCGGTTATATAAACACCCTCCCGCCTCAAATATACGAGGACCACAAGTTGCCGAAGGTCGTGCCAGAGTACAAGGAACAAGCCCGGGAGAAGATCATAGAGCACGCCCTGAAGATGTTCTCAGAGCGAGGCTACTACCGCACGAAGATGACGGATATAGCGAGCGACATGGGCGTCAGCAAGGGTGCCATATACGAGTACTTCGAGAGCAAGGAGCAGCTGTTCATCGAGGCGATTAAACACCACGGCGAAAGGAGGGCCAGAGTATTACGAGGCTTCCTGGCCTCGGGCTCATTCAAGTCGCTGTCCACGGCCCAGTTCTTCGACGAGATGCTGGAGCTGCGCATGGGAAGTCTGCCGCTCAGCGTCGACCTGCTCCGTGTGACGGATCGCAACAGGGAGCTCGGGAAACAATTCATCGGGATCGCGAAGGAATGGGAGCGGGGGCTCGTGGGACTGATAGACGAGATGAAGGGCAGGGGCGAGATAAGGGCCGACATCGACTCCTCAACGCTGTCGAGGGGGGTCCTGGCCCTACGCGACGGGCTCTACGGCCAACTGACGATGGGGGCAGACAAGAACGAGGTCAGGAAGACGTGGGTTGACGTAATGGGTATTTTGATGAAAGTGGCATAACATGAGGTCGTAAAAGTACAGTGTGACCCAATTTTAAATTCTATAAATGTATCATACAATCGAGTCTCATGGATATCGATGAAGGCCGGAGGAAAAAACTCCTCATCGAGCAGCAGAACGAACTGGACAGCCACCACATCTACGGGCGACTATCACGGCTCACAGACTATGAGGCTAACCGGGGCATCCTCGCACAAATATCTGAGGACGAGCTCAGGCACTACATCTTCCTGAGAGACCTCACCGGCGAGGAACTGGAGCCTAACAAGGTAAAGGTTACCTGGCACACATTCATCGCCCGTGTGCTGGGCCTCACATTCGCCGTCAAGCTCATGGAGCGTGGTGAAGAGGAGGCCCAAGAGTCCTATGGGTCCCTCGCGGAGTCTCTCCCAGGCGTTAAAGGGCTTATAGAGGAGGAGGAGACCCACGAGCGAAACCTGATAGACATGATCGACGAGGAGCGGCTTGAGTACGTCGGCTCCATAGTTCTTGGGCTCAACGACGCTTTGGTGGAGCTCACAGGCACACTGGCTGGGCTGAGCTTCGCGTTCCAGAACAACCGGCTAATAGCGCTCAGCGGCCTAATCACGGGGATAGCCGCCAGCATGAGCATGGGGGCAAGCGAGTACCTGAGCATAAGAGCCGATGAAGGTAAAAACGCTTTGAGGGCCAGCCTGTACACGGGCACGGCTTACGTCCTAACAGTTGCGCTGTTGGTGGCACCGTTCTTCGTGTTTGACAGTTACGTGATGAGTTTGCCGGTGACCCTGCTTTTCGGCGTGCTCATCATATTGGCTTTCAACTATTATGTGTCTGTGGCGAAGGGTCTATGTTTTAAGAAACAGTTCTCCGAGATGGCGGGGATTAGTTTGGGCGTCTCTGCGCTCAGTTTTATCGTTGGCGTCCTCGTGAAAACGTACCTCGGTGTCGATGTATGATCATTGCGCGATAGACGTATATCAGTGCCAAAAAAGTGCAGCGTGTTGGTTATTTGCCCCGCCGTCTCATCCCGTGGGGGCACACATACATGCAGAGGCCGCAGTTGACGTCCCCGAAGACCTTGATCCTTTCCTCGGTGTACTGGTCGCACAGGCTCGCCCTGAACCTCGCGTCCCTGGGCTCAGACGGGTCAAAGGGCGCACCGGTGATGGCCTTGACGGGGCAGACGTCAACGCATCTCCTGCAGTCGCCGCACCTGTTTCCCAGTGGCTTATTTGCCTCGAGGGGCGCGTCCGTGAGAACCGTGGCGAGCCTCACACGGGGCCCGTACTCGGGTGTCACCAGGAGGCAGCTCTTCCCTATCCACCCTAGGCCGGCCAGGTTGGCGGCAACCTTGTGGGAGAAGGCTCCCTCAAGCCTGCCGTTGTTCAGCATAGAGGACGCCGGCACAGGGTAGGCGCGGTGGCCCGCCTCCTGCACACTCTTCGCCACCATGAGCGCCGCCCTGTCGAGGGCGGAGTTCACGGCCGTGTAGAGGCCCCTGTAGGAGGAAATGGTGACAAGGTCCTGGTGGTTGTGGAGCTGGTCCACGACGTCGTCGACCAGCCTGACGCCCAGGGATATCGCCCTCGTGAATCCGCCGATGTGCTGGCCCCCCTGGACAAGTATAAACTCCTTAGCGGGCGAAAGGTCAGCTACGCCGAATAGATCGACGCCGAGGCCTTTAGCGCATTCTCCGAGTTCATCGTTTAGGCTAGCCAATCCACCAACGCGCTCCTAGGTCTAGAAGAGGGGGAAACCTGCATCTTAAAAAGTTTCTCAGCCCCCATACGAGTTTCTGGGGGGCAGATCGGCGCCCAACTAACATGGGTTTCGCCTCGGAAGCGATTTATAATGTGTAAGTCATTGTTGATTTGATACCTAAATGAAGTCACTGGAAGGAGTCATCTCGCTAATCCCGACGCCCCTCACGAGGACCGGCGACGTAGACGCGGAGGACTTGGGAAAGGTCATCGATTACCAGTTCGAGAACGGGTGCGACGGAGTCGGCGTCCTGGCGGGCATAGGCGAAGGGTACCTGATGACGGATAAAAACTGGGCAAAGGTAGTGAAGTCGGCTGTGGAATGCGTCGACGGGAGGGGCCCCCTCGTCGTCGGGTGCGCCGCGATGGGGACGGGTGTCGCTGTGAGCCTGGTTAGGAAGGCCGCGGGCCTCGGGGCAGACGCCATACTCGCCTTCAACCCCATGGCGTTCAGGAGGTACACAGTCGAGGAGACGTACAGTCACTTCAAGGCCCAGGCAGAGGCCGCCGATGTCGCGCTACTCCCCTACGCCCGTGACGGCGATCTCATCGAGCCGGAGGTCATGAGGCGCCTGGTCGACGATGGGCTGGTCAGCCACATGAAGTACGGGTACCACAGCTGCGAGGTCCTGCAGAGGCTCACGGCCCTCACAGGCGACAGGCTGATGAGGTTCTGCGGGGCTGACACATGGACGCTCCGCTACCTCCTCCTCGGATGCCAGGGGATAATGACGGCGACCGCCTCGATCTTCCCCAGGGAGAACGTTGAGCTTCTCAGGTTGGTGAAAGCTGGGAAAATCGATGAGGCTAGGAGGCTCTGGTACGAATGGTTCCTCCCGTGGAACGACACGGGCTTCCACGAGGACTGGCAGTGGGCCCACAAGTACGCCCTGAAGCTCATGGGCCTGATGAAGTCGGACGCGGCTGCGCCGCCTCAGGCCCAGGGCGCAGAGTACCATAAGGAGGAGATCGAGGCGCTCCTCAGGCACCTCGGTAGGATCTGACCCCATCCGAGCATAATCCCTCCAAACTTGGACGGGAGAAGGCCATCAAGGGGAGACACGGGCCCCCCAACGCTCCTCCGTTATTTTTCGGAAGATACACGTGACAATTACTCTGGTCTACGGGTCTTCTGTTCGGCTACATCATGCGCCGTTATACTCGGGTGGTGGTACCTCCCGTTCTGCTCGGTGTACGACTTCAGGTACCACTTGGACCTTATCTGGATGGACTGCTCGGGGCAGAAGTTGAGGCACGCGAAGCATCCGAAACACCTGGCCCCTTTAGGCCAGACCGGTTTCCCGTCAACCACCTCTATTTTCTGGGCCAGGCAGACCGTCTCGCATAACCCGCAGCCGGTGCACTTGGAGTCCGTGTAGAAGTCGAACTTGCTTTCAGCGAGTTTACCCAGGGGGAGGAGAACCGGGACGAGGAGGTTGATGAGGGGCAGGAAGGGCACTAGGAAGCCGGGAGGGGGTGTCACGCTGCTCAGGTCCTCGTCCCGGTGGGCCTCCCTGCCGACGACTATCCGCTGGATGGAGTCGATCCTCCTCTGCGCCTCAGATTCCAGGCGCGCTATCTTCTCGGGGGTTATCTGCGCCTCGGGGTCCCTTATGATTACCGCGCTGCCGCTGGGCATGGTGATGACGAAGAAGGAGTCCAGCCTTCTGCCCCTCTTACCCAGCACCTTGTCTATCTCGCCGAAGGCCCTGCACTCGGTGCCGCCCCTCGTCGCCACAGCGAAGAGGTACTTGGCCGAGTCCAGGTTGAGCCTCTTGATGAACCTTTCAACGATCCTGGGGGCCATGGAGGCGTACTGCGGGAACACGAAGCCCACGGCCTCCGCGCTCGTCTTAACGGGGTCAACGTCTAACAGGTTTACTATGGGTGTGAGCCTCGTCCCCGGCATCCGCCTCTGAAGCTCCCTGGCCACGTGCAGCGAGTTGCCTGTCCCAGAGAAGTAGTATATCTCTGTGCTCATGGAGGCATCACTAATTCATGGGCTTCCACGATAAGAATTACTCGCACTAAGCGAAGCTTTGCTCTTGAACAGAAAAGCGGATAAGGGGTGAGCCGGGATGGTGAGATGGTCTACCATGGGCTCGGCGAGGCACACGGAGTTCGTCAAGCGGCTGGCAGACACCAGGCTGGTGCTGCCGCCCCTGGCCGGGTACACGGACCACCCTTACCGCCGCGTCCTCGCCGGGTTCAGCCCGCCATTCATCTGCACCGAGATGACCAGCCCCCACGCCATCATCCACAGGAGCCCCAAGGTGATGAGGGGCCTCGAACTCATCGAGGGGCCCCACGTGAGCGGCGTCCAGCTGGTGGGCGCGGACCCCGCGGCCATGGCAGAGGCTGCGGCCATCGTCGAGTCCCTTGGCCACGGCTACGTGGACATCAACATGGGGTGCACCGTGGCAGAGGTCACCCGCACCGGAGCTGGCGTCTCCCTCATGAGGAGCCCCGAGAAGGCCGTCGCCATCGCCGGTGCCGTCGCTGAAGCAGTGGACATACCCGTGACGTGCAAGATGCGCCTCGGCGCGTCTGTCGGCTCCGTGAACTCCGCCCAACTATCCCGGGGGCTGGTCGAGGCCGGCGTCTCCGCCATAACCGTGCACGGCAGGAGCGGCGAAAAGAAGTTCGGGCTACCCGTGGACCACGACGGGATCAGGGCCGTGGTGGACGCCGTCGATGTACCCGTCGTGGCCAACGGCGGCATATTCACGGGCGGGGACGCCCTGGAGATGACGGAGCGGACGGGGGCCGCTGCCGTGATGCCGGGCCGCGGCCTCATAGGCAACCCGTGGCTCGTCGAGGAGATACGGGCGGCATTCACGGGCGAGCCATACGCCCCGCCGACCCTGGAGGAGCGCAAGGAGGTGTGCCTACTGCACCTCCGCCACCTGTGCAACTATTACGGGGAGCGGGAGGGCGCCGTGGCCATGAGGCGGGTCCTCCACGAGTACTTCCGCGGGTTCAGGCACGTGACAGAGCTGAAGCGCGACGCGCTGACGGTCACGTCCTTCAGCCACGTCGAGGCCCTCCTGGAAAGGGTTCACGCAGACGGGAAGCGCCTTTCCTACGGCGAGCCCCGGTAACCCATATATCCCGATTAATATGCGGTAGAACCATGCCCATCCACATGAGGAGGAAGGACAAGGAAGTCACGGACCACACCGAGTTGGTTAAACCCCTGAGGGAGGCAGCTTACATAACCCTGGCCCTCTGCAGGGATAACGAGCCGTACATAGCGACCCTGAGTCACGGCTACGACGAGGAGGCCAACCGCGTCTACTTCCACTGCGCTAGGGAGGGAAAGAAGGTGGACATCCTCAGGGCTAACCCCGTCGTCTGGGGACAAGCCCTCATCGACGGCGGCTACCAGAGGGGCAGCTGCGACCACCTGTACCACACCACCCAGTTCAGGGGCACCGTATCATTCGTGGAGGACACCGAGGAGAAGAGGCGAGCACTGGAGACCATGGTTAGGCAGCTCGACGACAACCCCGGGGAAATCATAGAGAGACAGGTGAAGCCTGATAGCTTGTCGAAGGTATACGTCGGCCGGATCGACATCGTCGAGATGACTGGTAAGAAAGCGGATAGAATCATCGTGTCATTA
>DASWLJ010000145.1:0-2355 GCA_036396185.1 Bathyarchaeia archaeon
CAAGCTGAGAGAGCTGAGGGAGAGGCGCATAATAACGGTGAACACGTACCGGAGCCTATACAGGAAGGCCAAAGGCGGCGAGTTCAGGAGCATAGCAGAGATAGAACGCTACATAAACGACAAGAACCTGAGGAGGCGTACCTTTGGCTAAAGGACCACGGTACCGTGTTCAGTACAAGCGTAGAAGGGAGCACAAGACCGACTACGTTATGAGAAGATCCCTCGCCACGGCGGAAGCACCTCGCTTCGTGGTAAGGGTGTCAAACAAGGGCATACTGGTCCAGGTGGCCAACGCGGAGATCGAGGGAGACTACGTGGTAGCACAGGCCCACAGCCGAGACCTCAAAAAGTTCGGCTGGAAGGCGGGCGGCAAGAACATACCAGCAGCGTACCTCATAGGCTACCTGGCGGGCAGGAAGGCCCTAGAAGCCGGCGTGACGCGGGCTAACCTTGACATGGGCCTCACGAGGGCCACGTCAGGGAACAAGGCGTTCGCCGTGGCCAAGGGAGCCATGGACGCCGGGCTAGAGATCCCATGCGACAGCGACATCATACCCCCACCCGAGAGGGTGAGCGGCGGCGCAGTGGCCGAGTACGCTGAGCAGATGGAGGACCCTTTCGAGTACGAGAGACGGTTCTCAGTCTATCTCCGTCGTGGACTGAGACCGGAGGAGCTACCCGCCCACTTCGAGGAGGTCAAGAAACGCATAGAGGAGAACAGCGTTGAGTAGAAGACGGGAAACGAGCCCACTGGAGAACTGGGTGCCCAAGACCCAGCTAGGGAGACGCGTGTTCGAGGGGCAGATCTCCTCGATATACGAGGTCTTCGCAGAGGGACACAGGATCAAGGAAGTGGAGATCGTTGATCTCCTTGTACAAGACCTCAAGGACGAGGTTATCCACATCAACCTCGTCCAGAAGCAGACAGACGCAGGCGAGTCGAGCAGGTTCACGGCGCTGGTGGCCGTGGGCAACGGAAGCGGCCTCGTAGGCGTAGGCTTGGGCAAGGCCCAGCGGGTGAGAAACGCCATAGAGAAGGGCATCAGGCTCGCCAAGCTCAACCTCCAGCCGATAAGGATGGGCTGCGGCAGCTGGGAGTGCGACTGCGGCGAGGGCCACACACTGCCCTTCAAGGTGCAGGGTAAGGCCGGCAGCGTAGTGGTCACCCTCCTACCCGGGCCCAGAGGCCTGGGGCTGGTGGTCGGAGACACCGCTAAGGTAGTGCTACGTCTCGCGGGCGTCAAGGACTGCTGGAGCAGGTGCATAGGCAAGACCACCACCAGGACCAGCTTCGCGTTCGCCACCTTCGAGGCCCTGAAGCAGACGATGAGCGTGATGACGCCTCAGGACTGGGCGTGATGCAGATGAAGAGCCTACTAGCGATACGCATACGGGGCGGCGTAAGCTGCACCAGAAGGGTGAAAGACACACTCAGGATGCTCAGGGTCGACAGGAACAACTACGCCACGATCCTGGACGACAGGCCAGACTACCAGGGAATGCTCCAGAAAGCCAAGGACTACATCACCTGGGGTGAGCTCGACGTGGAGACCGTCAAGGTCGTGCTGGAGAAGCGCGGCGAGGCCCCCGGCGGAGTCAAACTGACAGAGGAGTACGTGAAGAGCCTCGGATACGAGAGCCTCACCCAGCTAGCGGAGAAGCTCCACAGCTGCGAGTTGGACATCAACAAGCTGGAGGGCGTGAAGCCCTTCTTCAGGCTTCACCCGCCCAGGAAGGGGTTCCACAGAACCGTGAAGAAGCCCTACAGCAACAAGGGCGAGCTCGGCTACAGGGGTGAAGCCATAAACGAGTTGGCCAGGAGGATGTGCTAGGTATGCCCCACAAGTTAAGGAAAGTTAGGAGGCAGCGCGGCAGCAGGTACATGGGGTTCGGCCAGGTAGGCCAGCACAGGAAGAGCGGCATGCGGGGAGGAAAGGGCAACGCCGGGGGGCACAAGCACTTCTGGATCAGAACCGTCAAGTACGAGCCGTTGAGGTTCCACAAGATAGGGTTCCTCCCGCCCTCAGCTAAGGAGCCTAGGCCGGCCGCAATCAACGTGGGCGAACTCGAGGACCTGGCGGTGAAGGTCATAGGAGACTACGGGGTCAAGGGCGGAAACGAGCTGGACCTCGCGGCCCTCGGGATAAGTAAGCTACTGGGAAGAGGAAACCTGTCCGTTCCCCTGAAAGTGAAGGTGGCCTACGCCACCGTGAGCGCCAAGGAAAAAGTAGAAGAAGCCGGTGGCTCCATAGTAGAGCCTTAGAGGGGACAGCTTTGGTACGCTTCCTGGACCTGTTCAAACCCGTATCCCGGTTCATACCGGAGGTGAGGGCGCCGCAGAAGAAGGTGTCATTC
>DASWLJ010000146.1:0-3038 GCA_036396185.1 Bathyarchaeia archaeon
GTGACCGATTCCTCCCCTCCCCCCACCCTAGTCGTTAGGACGACTTCCGCGGCGATAACACCCTGAGCCGACTTCAAGAAATTCAGCCCACCGCCGATCCACAGAAGCGCATAGATGACACAACGAACGCAAGAACACCCCCGACAACCCGTAATCGCAGCGCCGCCCCGCGTGAACCACCCCAGGCCCAGACCTCGCCCACCCGCCCGAAGACCAGAAAAGAACCTACATCAAACTCATCCAGCCCGGAAACGCATAAAAAGATAATCTTGATTACAGGCCTCGACGTGAATCCATCGAGGCAAGATGGAAGCCCAGGTAATAAAAAGGTTTAAAGCACCACCATCGTTATCGTGGACCGCACCTTACCTAAGCGCCGGACCTTCCAGCTGATGACGTCCTTAAGGTCCTGCATGGTTGCCGCTTCGACGAGGGTGATGATGTCGTAGACGCCGTACACTAGGTGAGCTTCCTTAACCTCAGGGATCTGAGACACCGCCTTGAGTACCTCGCCCTCAGCTCCTATCTCCGCGTTAATCAGCACGAATGCCTTAGGCAAACCACCACCGATTCATACAACCCGCTAACGTAGATAAACGCTTCCTAGCACAGTACTAGCGATATTACACCTTGTTTAAAGTTCAAGGCATATTAGATGAGGGCCTTCAGCTTCATGAAGGCGTCCACATAGTCTCTGGGCCCGACCCCGGGGCTCTCGGGCCCCTTTTCGTCGTAGAACCGGGTTATCCGCTCCATTAACTCGTTCTCCTCCAGCTGGGCGCCGACGAGGGCGGCCTCCAGCTCGGCGACAGCCTCCTTGGGGACCACGAAGAGGTCTCCCGTGATCCTCAGGTCCAGTATCTCTGTTCCCTTGACCTCGGCCCTGAGCCTTATGAGCTTACCCGCCTTGTGGTCGGCCTCAACGACCTTGACCTCATGGGCGATCTTGACGGCGCGGCCGGGTTTGCTTCGGAGCGCATCCATATAGAGCCACTCCCTGCTGGTGTGCCTGGGCCTAGTCTCTTCCCGGAATATTCTGCGCTCCTCATCTGTGGGTTTGCCGTGTACGAGCTTGACGCCTAGGAGCCTCTGGAACTCCTCGACATATACCTCCTTGATCCTGTTGGGGGTTGGGCTCTCACCCAGCTCCCTTCTGAGGCTGCTGACCCACTGCTCCATGCTCTTAGCCATCTTGTCCCTGAACTTCTCGTCGGGGACCCTGAGCACCCGGGCCATCTGGGCGTAGTTGAGGTCCATGATGAAGTTGCCCACCAGGATGGTGGCGGTCTCGTGGAGCCCGGCGCCGTTTCCGCTGATCTTGCGGCCCTCTACAACGACGTCGTTGAGGGGCTTGAACTCGGCTGGTACTCCTAGGCGGCGGTACACGGCCACCGTGACGGCTAGGAGCCTCTCGAAGAGAGTGTCCACCTTCCTTGGCAGGGCCATGCTGTCCCTGAACACTATCTGGTAGAAGACCTGGTCACCGTCCAGGTAGGTGGCCCCGCCGCCCTGGCTCCGCCGTATGACGGGTAGGCCCGCCTTCTCCACGTACTCCTGGTCTATCTCCTTCTCCATGTCCTGGTGGTACCCGATGCAGGCGTAGGGGGCCGCGGGCTGCACCAGCAGCAGCGTGTTGGGGCTGACCCCCCTGTGAACCGCCTCGGCCACGGCCTCGTAGAAGGCCTGGGCCGTGTATGGCTCTGCTTTACCAAGATCAATTAAACGCCAATACTCCATGTGGACCACGCCTCAACAGTTTTTCTCTATGAACCAAGTACTCCGTGTTGTATAATGGGACCTTAGTATTATTGGTCTTTTAACTCAAGGTCACAACCCACACGTGGTAAACCCCTACTCCTTACAGGGATGTGAACGCGGCGCTCAACGTCCTCAAGCGGGGGCTTGAGATAGGCTTGGAACGAGCCGAATATACGCCTGTAGGAGAGGTGGCCGCTACCCAACTCAGCGAAGATGGGCAAGTCGCCTCGGTGAGTCAGGAAGCCCACCTATTAAGAGGTGGGTAGTTCGCTATAATCCACGTCCCATCATCATGACTCATAATGGCGTTTCAGCAATTCCCAAGGGCCGTCGAGAGAATAGTGTGTGTTAAGCATGATGAAGACTCCAGGACGTTTTTCTGGGTCGGTGTTTGATCGCGCGCTAGGGGTCGAGTACCTCGCCGTGGAAGACAAGGGTCTCTCCTCCATAGTGCTTGACCAGTCGGGCGGCGGCCCTCGCCCCGCGTCCGCTGCGGGTCATGTAGACGCTGTACTGGACGAGGCTGCCCTCCCCCGTGAGAGCCACGACCCGTTTAAGGTTGTCCCAGAACTTGGTTCCGGGCCTCGTCTCCTTGAAGTCGTACAGCACGATCCAGGTGCCGTCCTTCTGCACGTCTTCGTCGAGTTCCTCGTAGATTCTCTCGGCGAGGCTCCTGCGCCCCATAAATAAGGTGTGTATTAACACACCATATAAATAATATGGTGTGTATTGACACCCTAAATCGTCGCCGCGGCTAAAAATAAGGTGTGTATTAGCACACCATATATGTTGAGAGTCGCCAAAAATGTAAGTTGAAATCCCGGTATGCCTGTGAAGAGGATTAAAACCTCTGTTCACGGCCCATGAGCAACGTGTTTACTAATCATGAACATAAACGCCTTATTTTCCGTGAATGAGCGTACATGTATGCCGCAACTCTTTTAACCATTATGTAACGCTGTATGTTTTGCCACGAGGGTGTGTGATACGGCAAAAATAGTGTTCGACGTACCGAGCGTCTGCGAGAAGTGCGGCTTTCACAACTTCAACATAGTCGGCTCGGTCTACAATGGAGGCTTCAACTATACTCACCTAGCTGTACAATGCATGAGGTGCGGCCACAAACAGATCCAGATGAGACAACCCAACACATGACTTACTGTTCTGAATGTTCAGCTTTCCACATTTATTACATTGGTGCCACTACTTCTAGGTCTTGTCGAAGCAGTACCTGTCCTGTTGGTAGCTCTTCCTGTACTCGGCCACCTCTGAGCCAATCC
>DASWLJ010000147.1:0-2854 GCA_036396185.1 Bathyarchaeia archaeon
GCCGAAGTTGGTTCCGCAGTAGGCCTGGAGCTCGTAGTCGGGCATGTCCGTGATGTCACCCTTCCAGGGACCGCTCTTGATGCAGCTCACCTTCATGCAACTTGTTGTGCAGTTGAAGTCGGCCCACTTCTTCTTGACCCAGAACCTGTCCTCGAACCTGGGGCCGGCGTAGCTCTTCTCGTCGTGCCACTCCTCCTGCCAGTTGCGGACGGGCTCGCTGCTGGTCTCGGCGCCGACGCTGTAACCGGCGTAGCCGGTGCCGTGGCGCCTGAACTGGGTGCGGCCGATGAGTATCTGGTGGGTCTTCTTCCATAGGAGCTTCACCGCCTCAGGGGCGTCCACCTTGGGCAGTCCTCCTCTGCCCTTGGCGACGACGGCCTTCAGGTTCTTGCTGCCCATGAGGCTGCCGTAGCCGCCGTAGCCCGCCGCGTGGCATATCTTCGCCATGACAGCCGCGTTGCGAACCATGTTCTCTCCGGCGGGGCCGATGTACACCATGCCAGGCTCCTTCCACAGCCCAACATCGGGCTTCCGCTTCTGGAGCAGCTCGGTGACCTCTTTGTTGAGTTTGATGAGGGTCTTCTCGCCGTCGAGGCCCCACAGGTGGCTCGCGTCCCTGATCTCCACACCGTCATCGGTGATGAGCAGGTAGACCGGCTTGTCCGCCTTCCCAGTAAATGTTACGCCATCGTAGCCCGCCTGCTTGACCTCGTTGGCGAACTCCGTCGCCGCCGTCGAGCCCACGGTCCCCATGCTGACGGGACTCTTACCGCTGACACATATCCTGATGCCCGGGTAGATGCCCGTCATCGGCCCAGTAAAGACCATCAAGGGGCTCTCTGGGGCTAAGGGGTCCAGGTCAGCCCACTTTTCGCCAACCATGTCCCACAGGACCTTGGCTGCGAGCCCTCTGCCTCCGAAGTACTGCTCAAGCACCTTGTCGCTGTAGGTGACATTCTTGATCTTATCCTTGGTGAGGTCTACTTCCAGCCATTTTCCTGCGTATCCGCCCGGCATTACTCGATTACCTCCTCTCCCTTCTCGCCGAAGAACTTGATAGCTAGATCCTTGGCCACCTCGACGGGGTTCCTGCTGTAGAGCTTCTTGTGGATGTTGGGCCCTTCCTCTGTGAGGGTGAGGGCGTTGTACCCGGCCTCGGTGCACACCTTGACGCACTCAGGGTCACCGCCGCAGAGGTCGCATATTGTTGCCTTGTTGTCGCCGGGGTGGAGGAAGGGCACGGTGCCGGGGCAGGCCCGGATGCATGCGCCGCAGCTTGTGCACTTTTCCCTGTCCACCAGCACGGCCCCCGTGTTGAGGTCTGTGCTCAGCGCCTGTACGGGGCATGAGGCTACGCAGGGGTAGTCCTGGCATTGGGCGCAGAGGTGCGCCACCTCCAAGCCGGGGAAGGGCATGAAGACGCGGACTCTTGACGCCTCGGGCCACATCCAGCCCTCGTGGTGCATGCTGCACGCGAGTTCGCAGCGTCTGCACCCTGAGCAGGCTGACTGGTCCCTGGCGATCCAGATAGGTTTAACCATTCAATTCACCAGAAGTTGTCACACTATCATCGTGAGGATGAAATAAAAAGATTCGTAGATTCCACTGAAACTACGAAATGTACCGTAAAACATATCGATTTTGTTTTGAGGGCACTGAAACGATACGGGAAATGAAAAGGGGTATTACCAGCGGTACTTGGCCATAAACGGCTCAAGGTCAGATAGGCCGAGCTTAGCCAGGGTGTCCTTCTTGGGGATACCCCGCTTGTCCCAGCCCAGCGTCTGGAAGTAGGCCTGGGTCCTGATGTCAACCCTGTCCCTGTCTGTGGTCTTGCCCTTGTAGGGGCCGCTTGGCAGTGGCTCGTAGAACCTGGGCGGGTTGACGTCGTCCTTTAGGGGCTCCCAGGTCAGGTCCGGGCCGCCCATCAGGAGCAGGGCCTTCTGTAGGGTTATGATCCTTGGGCCGTTGACGCTGCGCCACCCGTGGAGGGTCATGGGGAACCCTGTGACGGCCTTGGCGAAGTCGAACTGCAACTGCTGGCTGGGGCCGCGGCTGGTGAATGTGCAGTAGACTGCGCAGTCGAAGAAGAGGGCTCCGCTCATGTCGCTGTACCCATCTGTAACGGTGCTTGAGTGGTCCCCTCCCTGGACGTTGGCTGAGTAGCACATGTCGTGGGTGTAGTCCTTGTCGCTGCGTGTGCCATGGGCGCCCACCTCGATGCCCTTCACGTGGACCGCGTACCTGAGCAGCTCCTCGGGCTCCAGGCCCTTCATCTCGGCTATCTTCAGGGCCGCCCTGTACGTGCCCTCGGCTAGGATGTCTCCGATGCCTTCTCGGTGAGCCATCATGTGGGCTAGCCTGTCAAACGCCTCTGTGTCTCCCCACTCCAGTTTGAACCCTATGTCCTCCTCGGTGAGGATTCCGCGCTGGTATAGCTCCGCAGCGTACCCCATCGTGTTGGGGCAGTTGATGCCGCTGTGGCCCAGCTTGTCCATCAGCGTGCTTATGTGGATGTTGTCGCCTGCGTCGAAGATGCCCAGGTTCGTGCCACAGTAGGCTTGGAGCTCGTAGTCGGGGACGTCGGTGATGTCGCCCTTCCAGCGGCCGGCCTTGATGCAGCTCACCTTCATGCAGTTAGTGGTGCAGTTGAAGTCCGCCCACTTGACCTTAACCCAGTACTTGTCCATGTATCGGTTTACGCCGAGCTGCTTCTCATCGTGCCACTCCTCCTGCCAGTTCCTGACGGGCTCGCTGCTTGTGGAGGCGCCGCAGTTGTAGTAGAAGCTGCCTGTGCCCCAGCGCCTGAACTGGGTGACGGCCATGAGGTCCTGGTGCGCCTTCCTCCAGAGGA
>DASWLJ010000148.1:0-2504 GCA_036396185.1 Bathyarchaeia archaeon
GTGGAGCTGGGGGACGTGAGGGTCGTGTACAGCCACCCGCAGGCCCTGGGCCAGAGCCGCGCCTACCTAGAGGGGCTCGGCGCCGAGCTGGTGGCTACACACGACACGGCGGGCAGCGTCAGGATGATCAAGGAGAGGGGCCTCATGGAGGCCGCGGCAGTGGCGAGCAGGAGGGCCGCCGAGCACCACGGGATGGCCGTGCTGGCAGAGGGCATAGAGACGCACAGGGAGAACTACACCAGGTTCATGGTGGTGGGGCGGGGAGACTCGCCGCCCACGGGGAACGACAAGACCAGCGTGGCCTTCATCACGCGGCACGAGCCCGGGGCGCTGGCGAGGGCCCTCAACGTCCTGGACGAGGCCGGGGTCAACATGACCAAGATAGAGTCCAGGCCCCAGCCGGGGAGGCCGTGGCAGTACATCTTCTTCGTAGACCTTGAGGGCCACAGGGAGGCGACCAGCGTGAGGGGCGCCCTCGACCAACTGGGGGGCTGCACGGTCAGCCTGAAGCTCCTGGGGAGCTACCCCGCGGCCTACTTCAGCTACTTCTCGGGGCTCCTCCGCCCCTGAGGCCGGCGGAAACCACTACGCAGGCACGTTTACCAGGTGGAACAGATATCTAGGCCGTCGCCTGATCAGTAATAGATCGCATTGTTCGAGGAAGTTGAGAGGTTCCTCGTCGAGGAGATGAACAGGAAGGGTGTGCCAGGCTTCTCCGCGGCCATAGTGAAGGACAAGGACGTCGTGTGGGCCAAGGGGTTCGGGTACGCCGACAGGGAGAACCGGGTCCCCGCCACGCCGGACACGGTCTACAGGGTGGCCTCCGTGTCGAAGCCAGTGATAGCGACGGGGCTCATGAAGCTGGCCGAGGAGGGCCTCGTCGGCCTCGACGACGCCGTGAACAGCGTCATGGAGGGCGTCAAGATCAGGACCGAGTTCCCCGAGGAGCCCACAGTCAGGAACATCCTCACCCACGCCTCGGGCCTGCCCGTCCACGCGGACCCCACCTTCTTCAGCATGGAGGAGACGATGCCCCTGGCCGAGCTCATAAGGTCCTCGGCCATAACGGTCCAGCCCCCCAACAGGGAGCTTGTGTACTCCAACACAGCCTTCAACATAGTGGGGTACCTGGTGGGCCAGCTCTCCGGCATGCCCTACCCGGATTACATGGAGGAAAGCCTCTTCAGGCCCCTTGATATGAGCCTGAGTGCCTTCCAGCAGAGCAAGAAGATAAGGGACCGCATGGCGCGGCCCTACGCGAGGAAGAGGAACGGGCCCATCGAGCCGGTGAGGCCCTGGTATGGTGGCTCGCACCCTGAGAAGCCCTGCGGGTCCCTCTTCACGACGGTGAGGGACCTGAGCAACTTCCTGGTGGCCCACATGAACGGCGGAGTCTACAAGGGCAAGAAAATACTGAAGAAAAGCACAGCTAAAGAGATGCACAGGCTTCAGGCCGCGGCGGGGGCGTCGAGGAGCGGCTACGGACTCGCCTGGAAGAGGACGATGCACTACGGCAGGCCCATGCTGAGTCACACTGGGGGGAACCTGGGGTGGACGGCCCACGTCTGCTTCTACCCCGACGCGAAGCTGGGCATCATCGTACTGTGTAACCTAAACGACAACTCGGGGTGGAGGCCCCCAGCCAGAGAGGCCCTGTACATAGCTTCAGGAGGAAGCCTATCATTTGACCCCTCCACCACGGCGAGGAGGAGGATACCCAAGCGGTGGAGGCAGTACGAGGGCGAGTACGCCCACGGGTTCATGAGGGCCAAGGTGTCGGTGGAGGAGGGAAACCTGATCCTAGACAGAGGCGGAGCCAAGGCCGTGTTGGAGGAGCAGAGCAAGACGAGGTACCTGGTCCACGGGGGAGGAAGCGACGGCATGGAGCTCACCTTCGAGATGGACGAGGCGGGGGCCGTGAAGCAGATAGACGTGGACACCGAGACCGACCAGCCCTACGTGGAGGACACGCGGCCCGTAGACGAGAAGGCTTCCCTGCTGGGCAGGTGGAGCGGCAGCTACGTGCACCCCCACGGCTACTTCAAGATGATCCTGGATGTGGATAAGAACAGAGCCAGCGTGTCTGACATGTTGGGGAAAATGGTTCCCCTCACCTCAGTGAAAGCTGAACGAGGAAGACTGGAGGGGGAGGCCACGTTCAAGGCCCTGCCAGGGTACGTGGGCTGGGGCGCCAGCGAGTTCCAGGTGAGGCTGGCGTTGGCTGCTAAGGGCGGTGGGCTGGAGGGGCGCATGGACTTCAAGTCGGACACGGGGGACTCGGCGGTGCCCCTGACCCTGAAACGAGAAAAATAGGCATCGAACCCCCTCTAACCCGTGTTTCATGCAAAAGGACCCATTAAAAAGCACGGTCATACGCAGTCTTATATTTTCAATTAAATGAATTACATCTGGGAAAAACATGCTAAACCAAGGAATAGTTTCTTGGGTAATCATAACTTTCCTATTCTCAGGAATCATGCTAGGAGTACTATACCTATCATCGA
>DASWLJ010000149.1:0-4319 GCA_036396185.1 Bathyarchaeia archaeon
AGGGCTTCAGGCACCTGAACATGTCCGACAGCTGCGAGACCAGCGGCCAGGACATGCTCATAGACTTCAGGCAGCGCATAAAGGACGAGCTGCTGTACCAGCTGGTGCTCATACCCGAGTACGGCAACGGCACAATCAACGTCAGGGTTCAAACAGACTTCGATCCACCCAAGATAACTCTACTCGACACAGTCAGCGAGGTGAACAGCGGAGAGGAAGTCCCCGTGAGGTGCAGGGTCGAGGACCGGTCGCCGCTGGCCTCGGTGAGCCTCCTGTACAGCACAGACTCCAGGAACTGGAAGGAGGCCCCCTACACGTCAAACGGTGAGTACTACAACGGGACTCTTCCAGGCCAGGGTCCCGGGGCCGTAGTCACCTACAAGTGGGTGGTTGAAGACACCCTGGGGAACGAGGCTTACAAGTCCAGCCAGTACAAGGCCATGAGAAGCACATCCCTAGTCATCAGCCTGGACAAGAACAAGGTCCTGGGAGGCGACTACGTGCTGCTGTCGGGGAGGATGAGCCTACCGGAGACCAAGGTGCAGGTCTACTATAAGCAGGATACTGCCACCAAGTTCGACGTGACGACGGATGAGGACGGCTTCTTCAGCCACGTTTTCTCGCCCAGCAAGCTGGGCACGTGGGAGGTGTACGCCGAGTACGCCGGCGACAAGTCCTACCGCTCCAGCGCGTCCAGCCACCAGTCGTTCGTCGTCGAGAGGAAGCCCACAAGCGTCACACTCAACATAAGCGCCCCGGTCATCGGCCTGGGCAGCTCCACAAACGTCACAGGGGCCTTCAGCGAGGCCAGGGTGGGCTACGAGGTGAGGATCGATGCGCGGTGCGGCGGGAACCAGACGACTCTTCTGGCGTTGACAGACAACGAGGGGCACTTCATTACATTGTTCACGCCGGAGATTCAGGGGGAATGGACTTTACAGGCTATCGTGGACGCTGACGGCATCTACACGGAGGGGGCGAGGAGCTCCTTCGAGAAGCTGTACGTGGGCGGCCCCACCATATCGAAGCAGATTGACACCTTGAAGACGACCGCCATGAAGCCGCCATACGTGTATGGTCTCGGCGCGGTCCTTGGGGGCTCCATCGGCGGGTGCCTGTACCTGGCCAAGAAGAAGGGCTTGATCTTCAAGAAGAAGGAAGCCGAGCCCGCGCCCGATGAGAAGGCTGAGGACGAGGACTTCGACTTCGAGCTGTAAGATAATCCTCGTCAGGCTCTCTAACGGTTTTAACTGTTTAACGCAATTTTTCCGCTTGTTTACTTTAAGTCAACGAATGTAGACGTATATTTAACAACCGTATGACATAAAGTGCTAATAAAAATATATATCAGACAACTAGATTACGTGTTGTAGGCATGAACCAAAAATACATGATTGCAGTCGCATCGATGCTGGCTCTAGGAGTAGTATCAACCCTTGCATTTACACTAAACTCAGCCACAGGCATAGTACCCAATCCGGTACTCATTGAAAGCGAAGCCGACAATGACATCACGAGAATAATCGTTCTCCCAGGAACAGGTGCCAGTGACGATTCTATCAGGATGCTGATACAAGTAAGCGAAGCATGGGATATCAATGATAAACTGGAATGCCAGTTCCTATTCGGTGACTCCAGCTACGATCCCATTACCATTACTGGTGCTACGGCAGAATACAGAAAAATTGGGGGCTCATGGACGGCAGCGAGTAACGTTGCTGTAAGCGGATATCTTGGTGAGATCACGTTTGACTTTACTCCCGCCGATATTACTCCCGATGATCTGATCTGGATAAGAATCAACCTCACTGACATCTACACGAGCACAGCTAGTCTGCAAGCAAGCGTTGACGTCGTTACCGTCGCATAACCCCTTTTTATTTACTTTTTTTAATTTATCGTGAGCTCCGCATCGATTTGAAGTTAACATTTTTATGTTAATTTATATGGTTGTTCACCCATGTAAACAATAAGTTATCTCTTTGTTAACAACAGTATAACAGACAAATACTGTAAATGTCTATAGCGGAGCTCCATATCATTAGTCTCGAACTGAAATGGATAAGAAGTACATGCTTGCAGCGCTCCTGCTCATGGGAATGACGGTCATATCAACTATGGCCTTCACGATAACACCTAGTACGGAGGAGGCACCGAACGTCTACTCCTACTCAACTACGACCGGAGACACAACCGCTGACTCCATCAAGGTGAAGCCCTGGGGATCAGCAAAGAAAGTCAAGATCATAATAGGCATCGACGATGATGCTGACTCGGATGCCTTCAACCTGCTGTTCGATCTGGAGAGGTCCGGCCCCAGCAACGACTTCTCAGGATACACGTTCACCGTATCAACTGGAACCCTAGACCAGACTGCAAAGTCTGAGGGCCACATCGAGGTGACGGGTATCGCTGACGGAACCGCCACGGTGACCTTGACCGTCGAGCACTCGTCATCCTCCACATACGAGAACCTGACAGCGCTGCTCGTAAGCGTAGAGGGCTAGACCCTCTTTATCTAATCTGAAAGTGGTGGCATGAACTCCGCGAAGATCTTCAGCGTCGTGAGCCTGGCTAGCGCCACAACGGTAGCCAGCTTCATGGCCCTGATGATCGCCCGCGGAACCATGCCCCTCATCCAGTTAGCTCCTTTCATTGGTTTAAACGGCGCAATAGTCGGGGGGCTCTTCTACCTCGGAATAGACGCCATAACTAGCTTCGGTAACGCCAAGGCCGAGCCACAGTTCGTCATGGTCCGGAACAATGAGGGCCGCATCCTGAGCATAGAAACCCGGGGAGGAGCCCAGGAGGAGCCCTTCAGTCTCTTTGGTGAAAAAGAGGAGGAGGAAGTCCCTAAGATAGATGTGCCCCTAAGCGAGCGCCTGGGATTAAACTACAAGCAGATGACGGAGACCCTCAGAACTGTCCTGATGGTGGCGCTTATCATCGAGACATACATGGGCGTCGCCTACCTGAGCAACAACTGGACGCCCCTGATGGTGGTCACCACAGGAAGCATGCAGCCCATCCTAAACGTCGGGGACCTCATATACGTGAAAGGAGTAGCCGCCTCCGAGATACGGGTCGGGGACATCATAACCTTCAGGCCGCCACTGGACTTCATCCAGGGTACGCTCATAACACACAGAGTCGTAGACATAACATACGACACCAACGAGGTCTACTTCAAGACCAAGGGCGACAACAACCCGTCGGTGGACCCGTGGACGATAAGCAGCGGAGACGTCATAGGTAGACAGACGGCCGCGCTCCAGGGCGTAGGCAACTACTTCCTCTGGATGAGGACCCCCGCCGGAATAACCACGCTACTCGCCGTAGTCTCGATCTACATGCTGTGGCCCAACATCACAAAGACCCTGAGAGGTGTAAGGCATGAGTAAGCCGAGGCGATGCGCCTTCATCCAGAGCCGAGCCTGCCCCATAGACGTGGACGAGATACCGCTGGACGTGTGCAGGCTCTGCATCGACGCCTGGAAGACCAGCGCAGAGATACAGGCGCTATCTGGACCACAGGTGGCGCCGCAGACCATAATGGTCCGGGGGTCGGCCCCGTTAGCCCAGCAGCTGGTGATGCCCGACGCGCCTGAGCCTGAGCCGACGCCGCCGAAGATAGAGCTACCCAGAATGAGCGACGAGGACATGGACACTGAGAGCTACGCTCGCTTACGTGAGCTCGACTCCAAGTTCATCAACGACAAGATCGACGCGGATGAGTATGTAAGTCAACGCAGAGCCATCGTGGACCAGCTCAGCAACGTAAAAAAGGTTGATGCCCCCAGCGACGGCTACACGACCATCGACCTCAACGACGACCTAGACATAAGCTTGGAGCCGGAGACAGAGCCCTACAAGAAGCCACTGCCCCTCGTCGTCATCGAGAGAAAAAACACGGGGTTCAGTGTGCTCAGGTACCCGTTGGACACCGATATCCCCCGCGCCCTCACAGATGATAAGATAAAATCGATCTACAACCTCTACGAGAGCCTGGACGAAGGCAAGATACTCGTACAGTTCGACGGGACGAAGCTCGGCTTCCTGAGCAAGAAGAAGAACCGCCTACTGTGCACAGTGCTGGAAGCAGACGAGAAACTAGAGGACTATGACAGAGAGATCAGATACCTGACCGAGCTATTCCAGGAGACCGATGACCCGGAGGACCTAGTTAAGGCTCTGCCAAAAGCCATGGGATCGACAAAAACCTTTTCTCATTTACGACCCTAGAAACAACCAACCGGTGCCCACATTGTTGAAGTCGTCCAAGTTCAGGCTCATCGTCTACCTCTCCCTGGTTCTAGTCA
>DASWLJ010000150.1:0-1925 GCA_036396185.1 Bathyarchaeia archaeon
GGGAGGCGTGGATACGGTTATCCTGTCCGTGTACTACATGGCCGAGAACCTGGTCAGGTACCTAGGTCCATCCAAGTACGACCTGGGCATCCTGTACAGCCGTGAGCAGAAGCCCCTGGGGACAGGCGGGGCCATCAAGAAAGCCGAGGACATGATCAATCACGGGTCCTTCTTCGCCATGAACGGCGACATCCTCACCGACTTGGACTACAGGAGACTCCTCAACTTCCACAAGGAGAAGGGTGGCTTGGCCACAATAGCCCTCATCCAGGTGCCTGACCCGTCCAGGTACGGCGCCGTGGAGCTGGACTGGGAAGGCCGCATCCTCAGGTTCGTGGAGAAGCCTGAGAGAGGCAAGGAGCCGAGCAACCTCGTCAACGCGGGAGTGTACGTCCTCGAGCCCGAGGTCTTGGAGCTCATACCCGAGGGGAGGCGGGTGTCCATAGAGACGGAAGTATTCCCGCTGCTCGCAGAGGACAGGAAGCTGCACGGGTTCGAGTGCCACGGCTTCTGGATGGACATAGGGACGCCGGACGACTACCTGAACGCCAACGCCATGCTCCTCTCCAAGAGGGCTATACAGGGCGACCCAGCCTCGGTGGCAGTCGACTCCTCGGCCGCGGTGAAGAAGCCATGCATCTTCGGCGAGAACGTCAGGGTCGGCGCGGACTCCGTCATAGGGCCCAACGTCTCCCTCAGCGACGACGTCCACGTCGGCAAGGGGTGCCGCATCGAGAACAGCATCGTGTTCCCCGGGGCCGTGATAGAGGACTACAGCAGCGTCAGGAACGCCATCATCGGCGAGAACGCGGTCCTGGCGAGGTGGGTCAAGGTTGAGTCAGGCAGCCTCATCGGTGACTACGCCCAGATCAGCGACGGCGTCACCATCACCGAGAACGTGTACATCTGCCCAAGCAAGACCGTCGACGAGAGCATCCTGGTCTCCAAACAGGTGATGTAGTGGGCCGGCTCTTCGGAACCAACGGCGTCCGAGGGGTCGTGAACCGAGACCTGACCCTGGAGCTAGTCCAGACGCTGGCCGCCTCAGCGGGCAGCATCCTCGGCGCGGAGATAGCCGTAGGGAGGGACGGCAGGGTCACAAGCCCCATGATAAGAGACGCGGCCGTGTCCGGCCTACTCAGCGTCGGGTGCAACGTCCACGACATGGGGCTCCTGCCCACGCCCACACTCCAGTACATGGTGAAATGGCTGGGCCTGGACGGAGGCGTAATGGTTACGGCCAGCCACAACCCACCGCAGTTCAACGGGCTGAAGGTCATGGCCGCCGACGGCGTGGAGGTGAGTAGGGCCACAGAGAACCGCATCGAGGAGCTGTACTTCAAGGGCGGCCCTGAGCCGGCCCCCTGGAACATGGTGGGCGGCGTACGCGAGGTGGAGGCCACAGAGACCTACATCGAAGCCGTTGTGAGCCGCGTGGACCGTAAACTCATCTCGTCCAGCGGCCTCAAGGTTGCCCTGGACACAGGCAACGGCGTGTCCAGCCTTGTGATACCGCGGGTGGCCAGCAGGCTCGGCTGCGGCGTCTACACCGTCAACGCCGAGATCGACGGAGGCTTCCCGGGCCGCGGCAGCGAGCCCACCCCGGAGAACCTGGACGCCCTCAGAGGCATCATAGAGGCCACGGGCGCAGACATGGGCATCGGCCTCGACGGGGACGGCGACAGAAGCATAGTCATGGACGAGAAGGGCGAGGCCGTCTGGGGCGACAAGAGCCTGAGCCTCATAACCGACTGGTACCTTGGGGGGCACCCTGGGGAGACGGTGGTCACATCCATAAGCACCTCCAAGGGCCTGGAGGACGTGGTGAGCAGGCACGGCGGCAGGGTCTACTGGACGCGGGTGGGCAGTGTGGACGTGAGCCGCGCCATGGTGGAGAACGGCTACCTGCTTGGGGGCGAAGAGAA
>DASWLJ010000151.1:0-5005 GCA_036396185.1 Bathyarchaeia archaeon
CGGGCCGGGGAGCATTGACCAGGCCCACACCCCAGACGAGTACGTCTCGCTGGAGCAGCTGGACAAGGGCGTCGCAACCTTCAAGGAGACTATAAAAAGAGTCTGTCTCTAGTCACCCTATCTTTTATCATCTAACCAGAATACGCCAAGTAAACAATCATTATGAGAGATGGTTTGACCCCTTGTTCTCAACACCGTAGAATAACCACAACCTGATAATCCATCGATAATAACTTATATAAACACAGAAAATACTACTAGTATCAGGCGAATGATATGAGTGACGTAAAATTCGATTTAAAGCCTGTGGAGAAAAAGCCTTCAAGAAAATACAGGAAAGGAAGCAAGTACGACCCTATCATTGACAGCTTCCTGAAGAGCAGTCACGACCTTGTGAAGGTTGATGTGCCAGGGAAAGACGCTAACTACCTGAGAACACAGCTCAAGAAGAGAATTGACGCCCGAGACATTCAGAACAAGATCGAGGTCTCGGTTGTCAACAATATAGCCTACCTTGAAAAGAAGTAAGCCTTTACCTCTTTTCACTATATTTTTTCATTCAACTGATCAAAGTATTCTGTTGAACCTGATCAGAGAACGCGTCAAACCGGGATCATATCTGGACAGTTGGGCACCCCAGCTTGGGGACGAGCTCCTCAGCCTCCCCTGGCTCCAGCTTCAGTGTGTAAATGTACTTGCCTGACCTGAGCTTGAGCTTGGTGTTGTCCTTGTTCTTCTTGACCTTGCACTCGGAGGCGCTCTTCGAGAGCTCTATGAACTCCTCCTTGTCCTTCACCTCGATGGGCATGCTTGTTTTCTCTCCGTGTCCAGAAGAGAAAGGTTGCTTGGCTTTAATTGTTTCGTTTACACCTCGACATGGTCAGGCTCCCTCATGAGCCTGAGCACCATGACGAGGCACAGGGCCATCACGGTTACGTTCAGGTACCACGGGTACATGGGGTTCATCTCGTAGATGAAGCCGCTCACCACGCTTCCGATCACCCCGGGTATGAACAGTATGAATCCCTGGGCGTAGCCGCCCCCGCTGATTCCCAAGCTGACTCCCTGGCCCATGCCGGCCATGATCCTGCCCCTCACGGCCCTAGGTATAGCGTTGGCCAGGTAGACGCCGCTGCTGATCCATATGAACGCGTTGCCCAGCACAAGCACTATGTAGACCAGGGTCATCTCAACGAAGCCCTTAGCGTATGGGAACGCCAGCATGGCCGGCGCCCCTATGAGTATGCTTATGGCCATGCACCTCCTTGGCCCGAGCCTGTCTACCACGCCGCCCACTAGCAGGCTCATGAACACCTTGGCTAGCCCCGCCACAAGGCTTAGCTGCCCCCACTGTAGGGGCGTCAACCCCGTTATCTCGGTGGCGTAGACTACCCAGAAGGGCTGGACAAGGCTGGCTATGAATATGAGCATCATGGCTATGACGCTGTAGCCCCTCATATTGGAGAATATCCACTTGACGCTACCCCACACGTTACTGTAGCTCTCCCTGAATATCCGGGGGATGTCCCACTGGAACTCCTGCTTCTCTAGGGTCTCCTTCAGGTACCTTATCCTCATGGCGGCCACGAGGAGGGCTGTGCCTAGGCTCAGGGCGTACCCCAGCCTCATGGCCGGGATCAGCGTGTACTCCTCTATGAGCCAGCCGCCCAAGAAGGGCGACAGTATCCTGACGGCCTCCGGTATGGCCACCGTGAGGCTCAGTATCCTGCCCCTGGCGCCCGGCGGGATGCTGTCAGCCATTATTGCGTTGAGGGCGGGCATATAGAAGAGGACGAGCTGCTGCACGGATATTGCTACGGCCAGCCACTCCCATGTGGGGGCCATGACGAAGACGCCGAAGCTCAGGGCGTACAGGAGGGTGGCGTAGCCCACCAGCTTGGCTCTCCCCGACTTGTCGGCCAAGTAACCCCCCAGGGGGTAGAATATCATGCCGGTGGCGCTCCCCAGGGCGGTGATCAGGCCGATCATGGGCTTGCTCCCACCCAGCGCCTGTATGAACAACGACTGGTACGGGAACACGATACTCATACTCATGCTCCAGATGATGCGGCTCACAGTGAGGACCAGTATGTTTCCCTTGATGAGCTGCCTGAAGGAGAGATCGTGCCCGTCTGCTCGACCCAAATTGGTTTCGAGTATGGACAGAACTTGGTGATATAAGGTTTTTCAATAAAAAAGGGGGTTAAACGGTGAACTCGTCGCCCTCGTTGGGTGCGACGCCTTTCATGTCCAGCTCGTCTCTGACCCACTCGGCCAGGAAGTCGCAGCTCTCCTCCTCACCGTGGATCACGTAGACGTCGGGCTTGCCCTTGAGGCCCCTCAGGAACTGCTGCAGAGGCGTCTTGCCGCTGTGGCTGCTGAAGTCGAAGTGCTTCACCTTGGCCGCCACCTTCTCATCCTTCTCCCTGATGGGGAACATGCCCGTCTCCAGGAGCTTTGCGCCGCCGGTGCCTGGCACCTGGAAGCTGACGAGGAAGATGCCGTTCTCCGAGCCCAGGGCCAGCTTCTCCATGTAGAACATGGCCGTGCCTCCCTGGAGCATGCCCGAGGGCGCGACTATGACGTCAGCCTTCCTCAGAGCCTGCCGCCTGTCCCTCCAACCCCTGATCTCGTGGACCCCGGCCATGGCCTTTGAGTACTGGTTCGGCGTCTTGACTGCATCCGGCTCTCCGAGCATCACCTCGTTCACTGCCCTGGCCATCCCGTCCAGCAGCACGTATCCGTCGAACCTGTGGGCGTTGAGGATGCTTATCATCTCGTGGCTGCGGCCCACGGCGAAGGCGGGTACCAGAACCTTGCCGCCGTTGTTGTTGATGGCCTTAATGTCCCTGACGAACTCCTCCTCAAGCTGCTTCCTCTCCGGGTGCTCGTGCATCGCGTACGTGGACTCTATGATGACTGCGTCGTACTTCTTCTTGGGGAGCCTCGCGTTGTTGCATATCCTCGTGGGGATCGTGTTGAAGTCGCTGGTGTACAGTATCTTCTTGCCGTTCACGTCGATGTCCACCATGGCGCTGCCCGGTATGTGGCCCGCGTCCATGAGGCTGAACTCCATGTCCTTCATCTTCACCTCCTGGCCGTAGCCGATGTCGTTGCGGCACTCCTGCATCTTGTCCAGCTCTAGGTACTCGAAGGGCAGGTAGTAGCTGTTCAGCTTGATCATGTCCTTGACGAGTATCTTGGTGAGCTCGCTCGTGGCTCGTGTGGCGAAGTATGGCTTCTTCTCCGAAAGGTAAAAGAGGGGCACGCCTCCGCTGTGGTCCAGGTGGGCGTGGGCTACAACTATGCCGTCGATGTCCTTGGCCCGTATGTGGCCTGGGAACTCCGGGGGCGTCCCCGGCTTCACGCCGTACTCCAGTAGAAGGTTGGACTGATCTGAGTGTACTACGACGGCGTTGCCTCCAACCTGGTGGCAGCCGCCCATGAAACTGAGTTTAACCATTTTCCGTTATACCTAACCTAGTCGAAACGGTCCGCCACGTAGGTATGGTTCCGTGTGGTCGAACCACTTCATTCCTTTCCCTCGAGGCCAGGCTGCCCCTGAGCCCCGTAGGGGGATGCAACTATTTTGTAATACTCATTCTTTAATGTTGTCTTTCTCACGTAGATCGGGGGGCGCCCTAGGCCGACGGCGCCCACTCCCAGCGAGTACAGACTCAGAGTTTCCCTAGAAGCTGCTCAGCCGCGAGGCTGCCCCACGGATTGTCCACGTGGATGACCTCAACCGGGTCCCCCAGTGAACTGATCGTCCTCTCCACAGCCTCCTCCAGGGCCGAGCCGCTGGACACAAGCACAACCCTGAGGTGACCCGTGGACCGCAGGTAGTCTAGAACCCTCCCGGCTGTGGACTCCACGGCCTCGAAGTCGAGGGGCTCAGCGATCTCGTACTGGGAGAGGGGGTACGTCTCGGCCAGTAGCTCGGGCACGACGCCGTAAGGCGCAGCAACGAAGCAGAAGTGAACGCCTCCTGCGCGCTCCCCCAGCCTCCTCTTCAGCTCCAGGAACCCGGGGTACGTGTTGAAGGGCTTGGCCGACGGCGCCGGGAGCAGTATCACGGTGTCCTTTCCCACCGGTTTACCGTAGTTGGCCTTCAGCCGCCTCTGGTGCCTGGTGACCTGGGGCCTGTTGGCGCTGTGGTGGTCGTAGTAGAAGACGCCGTGGCCCTTGAATCCGGGGCTCGACTCCTCCAGCTTGTCGCTGTACGCGGAGAGCCTGCTCAGAGCCGAGGTCAATTGGGGGTGACCCTTGGATCTCTCCTCCACTAGGTCCCAGAGGCCGCCCTCGACGATGGCCTGCTTCACCACGCTCATCTCCGACATGGTGGCGTGGAGGTTGTGCTCCGTGATGAGCCTCTGCCGCTCGCCCCTGGGGAGGTCCTTCAGGTCGTGGGCCGCGTGGCCCCTGCAGACGGGGCAGCTGCACGGCAGGTACTGCAGGTCCTGTAGCTGGGCGGTTCCTCTGCTGGTGAGGTACCTGTCGTCCTTAGCGTATAGGGCGTAGGCGGCGGAGTCGAAGAGGTCGCAGCCCATGGCTACGCTCATGGCGAACATCATGGGGTGGCCTGCTCCGAAGAGGTGGAGGGGCCGCTCGGGGGGCAGGTTGAGCTTGGCGGTCATGGTCATGTCCACCAGCACGGGGTACATGTAGCGCTCCATGACCTCCGTGGGGCTGCCCAGGGCGTGGATCTGGTACGGCATCTCCCCGATGAGCTTGGCTGACTTGGCCACCAGGTCGAGGTGGCGCCCCCCCTGGACCGGGCCCACCCACAGAGCGTCCGAGCCCTCCATGAGGGGGAGGGCGTCCCTGGCCCTGCGCAGGGTCTCGTCCACGGTGTACTCGACGATGCTCCGCGGCACGTCCCACCCCGTGGGTATGTCCAGGATGACGGCTATGTCCGAGCCTATGCTCTTCTGGAACTCCATGATCTCGGCCTGGGACACCTCCACGCCGCCGTAGACCAGTATCTGGTAGGCTCCGCTGTCGG
>DASWLJ010000152.1:0-8502 GCA_036396185.1 Bathyarchaeia archaeon
CTAGGGAGGCCCTGATCATCCTGTGGGCCTCCGCCAGCGCCGCGCCGTCGCCGCTGTTGCGTGCCTCAACCCACCTGGAGAGGGCGCTGAACAGGGACTCGTCCAGGATCGTCGGGAACCCTTTGGCCTTAACGTCCTTCGCTGCGGCCTCGCTCCACGGCGTATTGTAGAAGATTCTGGTGTAGCGAAGGTACTGGGGGAACGCTAATTTGAGCTCGCGGGCCGCGGGTATAACCTCGGCGAAGTAGCTTGTCTCGCCGGGGCCCCCCACGTGGGCCAGCACAGGCATCACCGAGTCCACGATGATCTGCCGGGAGTCCACCCTGGGGGAAATCCAGTCGATGATGTCGGTGAGGTCCGGGCTGCCCGGGTTGAAGCTGAACACGTACTCCTCGCCGCACTTGGGGCACCTCCCCTTCACGGAGCCGTTCAGGTACTTGAGCTCGACCCGGCTCCTCCTGCACCCGGGCGTCATGCACTCCAGGAAGAAGGGCACGTAGTCCCCCGCCCTGGCACCGATCTGGGCCCTGAAGCCCGCCCCCTCCACGAGCTGGGCCGCCATGTTGGACGCCTCCACGAATCGGCTCCGAACCGGCTTCGAGAGCAAGTGCTCGTACCCGCCCTGGAAGAAGGGCCGAAGCGCGGGCTCGCTTGGCGAGACTATTGGCACCCCCATGTCCGCTTCGAGGTTAAAGATGCTGCCTAGGGTCCTGGCGGCCCAGTCCGAGACGTTGCCCGTGGAGTAATACGCCGCCCTCAGGATGGTGAGGCCATGGCGCAGGTTCTGCGTCACGCGCCCCTGCGTCCTCTGGTCCACCCCCTTCATGATGCCCCGGGCGTTGCCCTCGATCTTCTCCACGGTCTTCCGGAGCCACTCCTCGGGCGGGTTCTTGAGCAGCCGTATGGGGACACCCGTGTCCCCTGGCTCGGAGGGGTAGGACAGCAGCAGGCCGTGGGGCGAGGGGCTCGGCAGACGCATGTTCAGCAGCTCGGCCTGCACCCCGTCGTAGTCCGCGTTGTAGTAGACCGGGACGAAACCGTCCCCCCCGAGGCCGCAGATGCTGTGGGTGTAGGCCACCTTGTTCAGTATCAGGCTGGGGCCCCCCAGGCACATGGGCTGCTGCCCCGACTCCACGACGCCCCGGTCCAGGCGGTCGATACTCTCCTCAACCCTCCCCGTGAGGAGCCCCATGGACCTCTGGAGCCCCTTCAGCGACTTCTTGAATCCCTCCAACTCGTCGGGGACCCCGTACTCCGGACGCTTCCTCACGAGAACCTCGTAGGCTTCCCCCATGGTGGACGGTATCCGCCCCCACAGGGCCTCGGCCAGCTCTCCCCTAATCCCCTTCTCGACGTAGTCGCTGTATATCAGGTGCGCCGGCGCAGTGTTATCCTCAGCCACGTCCATACCCCGCCTCTTGGATGCTCATCGGGAGGATCTCATAAAAACCTTTCAAGAGAGCCCCAGGAGCCGGGCCGCGTTTCCGTAGAAGATCTTCTCCACGGTGCTCTGCTCAAGGCCGATGCTGCGGCACGTCATCACCTGCTCCCTCAGGTACTCAGCCGCGAAGCCTCTAGGGAAGTAGCTGGAGTCGGTGCCGAACACTATCCTGTCCGGGCCCACGGTCTCGATGGCCTTCCTGAACAGGTCCTCAAGCGTCAGCTTGTACGGCATCCACCTCATCCACTGGTTGCTCCCAGAGGTGTCGATCATGACGTTGGGGCAGCTCCAGCACAGCTGCAGGAGCTCCTTAAGGTAGCATGCGCCGAAGTGGGGCACCACGAAGTTGAGCGTCGGGAAGCTGGCGGCCACCTCCCACAGGGTCAGCGGGTCCATGTTCCTGAGGTCCCTGGCGGGGCCTCCCCCGCCGCCCAGGACACCGAAGTGGATCAGCACGGGGACCCGCAGCTTCTCAGCCATCTCCCAAAGCGGGTACCCGGCCTTATCATCCACGGGCCTGGTCATCCCGGAGGCTATGAGCTTGTAGCCCCTGAGCCCCAGCTCCTTCACGCCCCTCTCCAGCTTCTCGGCCGCGTCCTCCTCGAACAGGTCGTGGTGCGCGAACCCGGTGAACCTGTCAGGGTGCAGCGCCACGATCCCCGCCAGGGTCTCGTTGCCGCCCCCCGTCACGAAGTTCACCCTCTCCACGCCCTTGGCGTCTAGGTCGGCCACCCACCTCTCGGCCTGCTCAGCGTCGCTGCGGACCCCCTCCTCTGGCGGGTCGAAGCCCCACATGCGCCTCCACTCGTCCCTGTAGCGCCGGGAGTTCTCCATGATGATCCTAGCCCTCTCCTCGCCGTACTTCTCCACGACGCGCTGCCAGTAGCCCCCGCCTCCTCCCCCCTCCCTCTGGATGGGGAAGTGGCTGTGGAAGTCTATGACCCTGAGCCCGTATGTGTTCAATCAGTATCCCATGAGACTCCGGGGGTGGCCGGTTTAAACCTTGAGGCTCAGAGGAGACTCACCGTGGACTTCACGGGGTAGAAGGGCCCGTTCCGGGGCAGTGGCTCCTCCATGAACGCCTCGGCGTAGGCGCAGCCCCCCTGCACCCCCCGGAGCTCGGCCTTCTTCTCGCTGAACCTCTCATAGTAGCCCCACCTGAACTTGGCGAGCTGGCTCACATGCCTCCTTATGGCCCTCCTTTTGGCATCCATCACATCCGAGATGTCCACGAGGACGTGGGGGCTCGGGATGAGGGTGTTCACCTCCATGAGGAGCAGCCGCTCAACGACGCAGGGCTCAGTGTAGGTCGTGGTGTGGGCCGCCCACTCCACTGCCTCCTTAACCACCTCATACGCGGCCCTGTGCTCACGGTGGTAGTCGAAGGGGACGTGGGTGACGACGACCTTCGGTCTCAAGTCCACTATAGTGTCCGAGACCCGCCTGATGAGCTCCGGAGTGTATTCGATGCTCGGGTCCTCGAAGATTGTGGGCTCGTGGACTCCCAGCTCCTCGGCGGCCCCCACGATCTCGCTCCTCCGCTCAGGTGGGTCGCATGAGAGGCACAGGACGTCCACGGGCGCTCCGCCTGATGCGTGTAGCGCCAGGGTCCCGCCGCACCCGAAAGTCTCGTCGTCGGGGTGAGAGACCACAGCCAGTATTCCCCGCGGCATGGTAATGGTACACGGTGCCCAGTCTATAAGACGTTACCCCGGGGCTCCAAGCGTCTACGCAGTAAACTGGGCGGCGGTTGAACCCTTGAGTAGAAAGGTGTCCCTGAAATGACTGACCGGGCAAGTCTTATCTAAACCATGAGCATACCTTAATTGATTTCTGTCGTGGTAAGATGAACGAGATAAGGTTCCACGGAATGGGTGGACAGGGAGCCGTCATGGGGGCCCTCATGCTCGCCGAGGCGGCCTTCAGCGAGGGCAAGTACGCCCAGAAGATCCCTGTCTACGGGGGCATGCGCCGCGGCGGAGACGTCACAGTCTTCCTCCGCCTCGACGACAAGCCCATCAGACGGACGTGCGGCATCTACGAGCCGGACGCCCTGGTTGTACTGGACCCCACGCTCACGGAGCAGGGGGGCGTCACCCAGGGACTCAAGAAGGGCGGCACGGTGGTACTCAACGACCCCAGGAAGCCCAAGGACGTTGACCTTGGCGTCAAGCTCAAGAAGGTGGCCACCCTGGACGCCACTGCCCTAAGCACGGAGCTCTTCGGTGTCCGAGCCATACCCATCACCAACACCATCATGCTGGGCGCCGTTGCCAAAGCCACAGGGTGGGTGAAACTGGAGAGCCTCACCGGGCCCATAAAGCATGGGCTCCCCGGCAGGCTTGGGGACCAGAACGTGGCCGCGTGCAGGCGCGGCTACGACGCCGTGGAGGTGAAGTGATGTCGCAGGTAGTACGCGCCTTCGCCCCCAAGGCTGACCCGGACAAGTGCATAGGCTGCGGCAACTGCCAGCTCTACTGCCCCGAGGGAACAGTCATGCTAAACGAGAACAAGAAGCCCATCTTCGACTACCGGTACTGCAAGGGCTGCGGCGTCTGCGCCAACGAGTGCCCCGTGCACGCCATCGAGATGGTGAAGGAGGGAACACAGTGAGCTTCACAAGGATGATGGAAGGAAACGAAGCCGCAGCCTGGGGCGCCAAGCTGGCCAGGGCCGAGGTGGTGCCCGCGTACCCCATAACGCCCCAGACCGAGCTTATCAGCAGCATAGCCACCCTCATCGCCGACGGGACGATGAAGGCCGAGTACATCAAGGTGGAGGGCGAGCACACGGCCATGGCCGCGGCCGTGGGCGCCTCGGTGGCCGGGGCCCGCGTCTTCACGGCCAGCAGCAGCCAGGGCATCGCCTTCATGGAGGAGGCCCTCTGGCAGCCACCCGGCAGGAGGCTGCCCATAGTCATGTGCATGGTCAACCGCACCATGGCGCCCCTCGGCGGGCTCAGGCCCGACCACACGGACAGCCTCCTGCAGAGAGACCTAGGCTGGATACAGCTCTACTGCGAGAACAGCCAGGAGGTACTGGACACCATACTCATGGGCTACAAGGTGGGCGAAGACAGGGACATCTACCTCCCCGTTGCCGTCTGCTACGACGGCTACTTCGTATCAGCCACCGCCACACCAACAACGGTCCCGGACCAGGCCCAGGTGGACGAGTGGCTGCCCCCCTACAGGCACGAGTGGTACAGCCTCATCCCAGGAGAGTTCAAGATGCCTCCTCAGGAGAGCTTCCTCAAGATACGGATGGGGCTCGAGGACGCGCTCCAGAGGTCCAAGAAGGTCATCGAGGCGGTGGACAAGGACTACAAGAGGAGGTTCGGCCGCGGCTACGACGGCCTCCTGGAGGAGTACAACTGCGACGGCGCCGAGGCCGTCATAATGACCATGGGCAGCATGACGGGCACGGCCCGCGACGTGGTGGACGAGATGAGGGCCAAGGGCAAGAAGATAGGGCTCATTAAGATGAGGGGCTTCAGGCCCTTCCCCACCGAGGAGCTACAGAGGATCGCCCCTAAGTACAAGGCTCTCGCGGTTGTGGACCGCAACAACAGCTTCGGCTCTGCCGGGGGCGGCATCGTCTCCATGGAGGTGGCCAGGGCTCTCTACAGCGTCCCGGACAGGCCCCTGCTCCTCAACTTCCACGTCGGCCTCTCCGGCACAGACGTAACCATGAGGCAGATCGAGTACATGTGCAAGGAGACGCTGAAGGCGGCTGAGACCGGCAAGGTGAAGAGGGTCGTGGACTGGGTTGAGGCCCACGACCTGGGAGAGGTGATGTAAAGTGATCAACGAACAGTTCGACCGCAGATACACAGACCTCCTGATGCAGGGCGGCACCCAGTGCTGCCCCGGCTGCGGGGGACCCCTGTTCTGGAAGATAGCCCTGGAGGCACTAGGCCCCGAGACCATCGTCTACGGTGACGGGCCATGCGCCATGTGCGCCCTAAGGAACATCAAGGTGCCCTTCTTCGCCATCCACTTCAGCTTCATAGCCGACGGCGCCACGGGCATCTCGGCCGCCATGAGGGTCAAGGGACGCGAAGACATAACCATCGTGAGCTCAGGCGGCGACGGAGCCACAGGCGACATCAGCTTCGGCAAGGTCTCGGCGGCAGCGGAGCGCAACGAGAACATCATCCAGATATGCATAGACAACGAGGCGTACATGAACACGGGCATCCAGAAGAGCGGCCTCACCCCCTTCGGGGCCTGGACCACGACGACACCCACGGGCAAGGAGAGCAACAAGAAGGACATACCCCTCATAGTGGCCGCCCACAAGGTCCCATACGTGGCCACGGCGAGCGTCGCGTACCCACGCGACCTCCAGGCCAAGCTAAGGAAGGCCAAGGAGATCAAGGGCTTCAAGTACATACACACCGTGATCCCGTGCCCCACCGGCTGGAGGTTCGACCCCGCCAAGGCCGTGGAGGTCACACGCCTGGGCGTGGACACGTGGACGTGGCCACTCTACGAGGTGGAGAAGGGCGTCCTCAAGATGAGCAGGAAGCCCGAGCAGAAGCCGGTCACCGAGTACCTGAAGGCCCAGGGGAGGTTCCGCGGCCTGAAGGAGGATCAGGTGGAGCACATCCAGTCCGACGTGGACGCCAGGAGGAAGAACCTGCTCGCCCAGGAGGGCAAGAGCCTCACCCTCTAACCCCTTTTTTCTGGTATTGTTCGATGGAACATGCGCTTTTCCCGCCTCTGATCGTTGATGGGGCCTCGCTGAGAGGCTACATAAAATAGTGTTAACGTGTTTCCAAAGTATAGTATTAGTACATGGGGGCTGATAGCTAAACGTATGGAATATTTCACTAACTAACATGTATTATTGATCTATATCACAGTCATCATGTTAGTAATATGGTGTCTATAACACTATGTTATTGTTACTTACAGCCGATATCAAACATGCATGCATAATCTCTTTATAAACAGAAGGATGCTCCAAGGTCAAGGAGGTAAAAAATAGGATGACCTTCATGAGAGAGAGAAAAGCCATAAGCCCAGTGATAGCAACAGTTATTCTGGTTGCGGTCGCCATCACCGTCGCAGTAGGCGTAAGCTACTGGATGAGTGGCATCAGCAGCCAGTACACGCAGTTCGAAAACATAGAAATAAGAAGCTGGGAATGCACAAGTGTTGCCTTCGGTAATTGGGCGGTCGTTCTTACACTGAAAAACTCAGGCACTGCTACCGCTACTATAACTGGAATATATGTGAACGAAAATGAAGCAACGCCAGACTCGGCTGCTCCTGTAGCTGCAGTAGATACAATCACCACCGATCTCACGACTGTAACAGCTTGGTCATTGACACCTGGAGATAACAATGATCTTACTGTATGGATTGGCCTAGACTATGGGACACTAAGCTCCGGTACGACCGTAAACTTGAGAGCTCACAGCGCTGGTGGCATGGACTACATCAAACTGGTTAAACTACCATAAGCCTGTCGAACCACCCCTTCTCTTCTTTTCCTTTTCAGGAGGCTTGGCCTTGAATATACTGAACAGATTTAAGAAACAAGAAACGGTACCCAAAGTCAAGGTAGACAAGGGCGTAGACATTCTAGAGGTCAAGCCAGATTTCGAGATTTTAGCCGAATATTTTGCTCAGGAGCCCCACTCAAAGATAAAGATACTTTCCTCACCTAACCTGGGGGAAGGTCTTCACTACTACGTTGACGAGGTTCCCCTATCACCTGAGCAGTATGAGACCTACGAGAAGATAGTCAGGATACTCAGCAAGGAGTTCAAGTCGCCCACCGAGGAGCACATCGACCCCAAGGAGTACGTCTTCGAGCAGGCTGAGATCATAGCCGAGAAGTACCACAGGAGCCTCGGCAGGTTCACGATAGAGAAGTGGGACGAGATCTTCTACTACGTGGTCAGGGACCTCATCGGGTACGGCCCAATACAGGCCATAATGGAGGACCCGAACATAGAGGACATCAGCTGAAACGGCATCGACGTGCCCGTCTTCGTGTGGCACCGCCGCTACGAGAGCATACCCACAAACATCACTTTCACCAGCGAGCAGTCCCTCAACGACTTCCTGGTCAAGCTGGCCCACAGGAGCTCCAAGCACATCAGCAGCGCCCAGCCTTTGCTGGACGCAATGCTGCCCGAGAAGCACAGGCTGGCCGCCACCTTCATGAAGGAGGTGAGCATGAAGGGCAGCACCTTCTGCATCAGGAAGTTCAGGGCCGATCCCTACAGCATCGTAGACATAATAAAGATCGGTACGCTGAGCGAGAGGATCGCCGCCTACTTCTGGCTCATCCTGGAGCACAAGAAGAGCTTCATGATCGTCGGCGGAACCGGTGCAGGTAAGACCAGTATACTTAACGCGTTACTGAGCCTCATGAGCCAGAACGCGAAGATAGTGACCGTCGAGGAGGTCCCTGAGCTGAGTCCCCCCGTCGCCAACTGGACGCAGCTCCAGAGCAGGGAGAGCTTCAACTTCGGCAGCGGCCCCAGCGGCAGCATAAGCCTCTTCGACCTCATCAAGGTGAGCCTCAGGTACAGGCCCGACTACGTCATCGTAGGCGAGGTCAGGGGAGAGGAGGCGTACGTCCTGTTTCAGGCGCTGGCCACGGGCCACGGCGGCCTATGCACCATGCACGCCGACAGTATAGACCGCGTCGTCAAGAGGCTCACGTCGCCGCCCATGAACGTCAGCGAGGTCTACATACCGCTGATGAACGTGGCCATGTACATACAGCGCGTCGAGCTCCCAAGCCAGAAGGACGGGTACAGCTTCGGTAGGCGGGTGAGAACCGTCTCAGAGATAGCCGAGTTCGACAACTACATAGAGGTGGCCAGGTGGGACCCCAGGAAGGACGTGTTCTCCACTTGGTTCAAGGACAGCTTCATACTTCAGCAAATCTCAAGCTCAAGCGGCATTTCAATGGAAGAGCTTCTAGCGGAGCTCGATAAGCGTGAGCAGTACATACGCGATATCGTGGAGAGCGGTGTCAGGGACCAACGTGAAGTGGCCGAGAAGATGCTCTTCTACTATGAGAGGCAGCGGGAGGCG
>DASWLJ010000153.1:0-18344 GCA_036396185.1 Bathyarchaeia archaeon
GGGAAGCACCCACGTGTGCCGCGCATCCATGGGCGAGGAGCTGGAGTGGGTCACCGAGGGCAAGATCACCGTCGGCGGCTACAGCCTAGACGACGGCGGTGAAATCATCGCGTACACGGCGACGGACGACGCTACGCCCAGCGAGCTCTACGTGCTGGACGGGAACGGCCCCAGGAAGGTCACGGACATGAACAGGGGGCTGCTCAGGAAGCTCAAGTGGAGCCCACCAGAGGAGTTCTGGTTCACGGCCAGCGACGGAGTCAGGGTCCAGGGATGGATCGTTAAGCCCCACGGCTACGTGGAGGGCGAGAAGTACCCCACAATCCTACAGATACACGGCGGCCCCAGGGGTGCCTACGGGTACGGCGTGAACCCGGCAAGCCACGAGTTCCAGGTGCTGGCCAGCAGCGGTTACGCGGTCGTCTACACGAACCCCAGGGGCAGCACGGGCTTCGGCGAGGAGTTCGCCGCCGCCATCAGCGGCCACTGGGGCGAGCGCGACTACCTGGACCTCATGGAGGCCATGGACCACGTGCTGGCCAACTACGGCTACGTGGACGCGTCCAGGCTGGGCGTCGCCGGCGGCAGCTACGGCGGATACATGACCAACTGGATCATCGGCCACACCGACAGGTTCAGGGCAGCCGTCACCATGCGCAGCATCAGCAACTGGTACAGCATGTGGGGGACCAGCGACATCAGCTACAGGAGCCACGAGGTCACCTGGGGCAAGTACCCGTGGGACAACCTGGATGAGGTGATGGCCAAGAGCCCCATCACATACATGGGGAAAGTCAAGACGCCGACCCTCATCCTCCACTCGGAGGAGGACTACAGGTGCCCCATGGAGCAGGACGAGCAGCTCTTCACCGCCCTCATGAAGCTTGGGGTGCCCACCGAGTTCGTAAGGTTCCCCAACGAGCCCCACGGCCTGAGCCGCACCGGCAAGCCCAAGCACAGGGTTGAGCGGCTGCAGCACATAGTCAGGTGGTTCGACAGGTACCTGAAGGGCGAGGAGTAGAGCCCTCAAACTCCTTTTCCCGTATTTTGTGGAGGGTCTTCTAGATGGTGGTTAGCTCCTTGTGGTAGTTGCTGAACGGCACGCCGCCCTTCCTTGTGACCATCACCACGTCCTCCACCCTGGCGCTCCACTCCCCGAACAGCAGGACGCTGGGCTCCACCGTGAACGTCATGCCCTCCCTGAGCACCGTGTCGTCGGGGAGGTACAGGAACGGGGGCTCGTGGACCGTGACGCCTATGCCGTGGCCCAGCCGGTGCACGAAGTTGGGGCCGTACCCGGCCCGCTCGACGATGCCCCTGGCGACGCTGTCCAGCTGCGTGGCCGTGACCTCGCCGCCCACCATCCTCTCGATGGCGGCGGCCTGGGCCCCCACCACCACGTCGTGGATACGCCTCACCTTTTCCGGTGGGTCCCCAACGTAGACTGTGCGGCCGAAGTCGCTGCAGTACCCCTTATAGACGCAGCCGAAGTCGAAGCTTATTGTGTCCCCCTCCTCCAGGAGCCTGGGCTCGGGGCCTCCGCTCCCCCAGAGCCCCCAAGGGTACTTGGGGCTCCTGAACTTGACGGCCGTCACGAAGCTGCTCTGCTCGGCACCGTGGAGCCTGAACCTGTAGTCGATCTCGTTAGCGACCTCCAGCTCAGACGCGCCGACCTTCAGTGTGTCAACCACCTCCCCGTAGACCTTGTCCGTTATCTCCCCAGCCTTCCTCATCAAGGCGACCTCGTCCCCGTCCTTGATCATCCTCATGGGCTCAAGGACCTCGCCGGCGTTGGATATCCTACTGTAGGGCAGCAGCTCCCTGAAGAGGAGTGCAGTGTGAGCCCACGCGCGTTCCTCGAGGCAGACGCCCTTACCCCTCAGCCTGAACCCGTTGAGCAAGTCCTTCATGACGTCCCTGGGCCTCTCGCCCTCATCAACGATGCGAACCTCCTCGATCCACGGCTTACCCTCAGCCTGCTTCGTCCAGCCGGCCGAGCCCATCCTGGGGGCCACCAGCGTGAAGCCGCCCTCTGCGCCGATGTAGGCTCCCTGGATGTAGTCGCCGTAGGTGTTGTGGTCAGTCAACTCCGGTCCCGCGCGGCTGACGCCCGCCAGGTACCAGAGATTCGCGCCCCTCCTGAGGTACATGAGGGCCATCCCCCTCTTCTTCATCTCCTCGCGTGCGCGCCCCAGCCGCCCCACGTAGTCCATGGGAGTATCTGTGAGGAGCCGAGCTTAATAGGCCGTCGACCCGCGGCGGATGGGAGCCAGCTGAAGCCGATGCTTACTTGTGGCTTGTGTGAGGCTCACCTGTACTGGAGGGCCAGCCTCCGGTCCTTGGCTGGGTACCCCTTGACGGCTGAGCCGTCGCCGGCCACCTGGCCCATCTGCCTGGCGATCTCCGCGTAGCCCTCGCTGAGCCTGTACTCGGGGTTCATGCTGAACCGGGTGGGCACCGTGGATGTCCCGCCCTGGTCCAGCCCGTGGACCACCCTCCCGATCTTGTCCCTGGGGATGGTGAAGATCATCTCGCCGTCCTGGGTCCCCGCGTAGCCTCTGTCGCCGCGGCAGGGCACCGAGGCCGTGCACTCGCCGCTCAGCATGGACGGCACCACGGCGTAGACGCAGGCGCTGTGGCCCCCAAGGGTCGTCTTGATGTCGCGGCCGTCCTCGTAGGCTAATCCCAGGAGCAGCCTCAGCAGCTGGGCTGAGTCGCAGTAGACGATGACCACGTCCGGTTCGAAGCCCGCCGTCGTGAGGGGCGCGGAGACCACGCCCACGTACTCGCCCACGGGCAGCCTGGGGAACTCCCTGGCCCAGTTGGCCCCGGCCTCCAGGGACGCCACCCCGTCGGGGTACCTGGTCCTGCCCTCGAAGAAGAACGGGGGTGGCTCCGCTAGCCCGAATCCTATAACGGGCTCCGGGCACCACATGTCCTCGAAGAGCTGGGCCACGGTCTCACCGAACCGCCTGCTCAGGGCGAATGCCTGGCACGTGGACAGGCACCTGCCCAGTCTCTCAAGGGGTCGGAACGCCTCAGGCGGCACCTCGTCCCTGTCCCTGAGCATCCGTACCGCTAATGGGTGCGTGTTGAGCCTGAGCTGCTCCTCAAGCCTCCTCCCAAGCCTGTTGAACTCGTTCATACAACCATGAGACTGGTTACGCATACATAAGAAGTAGCGCAAAGGGCGTCTCAGAGACCACGAGAGGTCTGCGCCTCACCTGAGCTCCTTCACAAGAAGGCGGAGGGCCTCCCGGTCCTCCTCCTCCACCCTGAACTCGTCCCTGTGGGGGCAGCAGGCATCCATCACGCCGCGGCCCCTGGCCTCGTCGTACACGAGGGGGTAAAGCCTGCAGCCCGCGGGCCTGGCAGCGTATATGGTGCAGATGCCCTCCCTCAGGAAGTAGCAGCGGCCCTCCACGTTTCTCAGGGTCCGCCTGTTGCCGTGGCCCTGGGCGAAGTCCCCTACTCTGTGCCCCGCGTCCCTGATCCTTGCGACGTCTATGCGGCTGAGTGGCATCCTGGTCTCCCTGCAGCACAGGTCGCAGCCGTGGGCCCTGCATGGGCTTCCGCAGCCTAGATTATCCTTCACCGCACTCCCACCGCCGAGCCATACGTGAGCAGACTAGAACTCCGGGGAGGCTCAATAAAAACTATGGGAGGGGGTCGGTTCAGAGGGGTTTAGCGAAGGATGGGCGGTTGAAGGCCAGAGCCTTGCCTCGTCGTCGTCCACTTTAGGGCATCTGACCTTCTATGGCCCACCGTCGCTGCCTCTGCGGGACCCGGACATGAGTCCCTTAGACTCAGGAGGCGGAGAGAGAACCGCCCACCTGCCTCAGGGTGGCCTCCGCCGTCGACGCCTGTGACCCGGGGAGGGCCAGTTCATCGATCAGCTTCACGTCGGCCACCTGCACCACACATGCCCTATGTATTATAATAAGAACCCCGGTGAACGACCTGGAACCATGATTCCAGATGAAACGGATCAGAGGTCCATCTTTTCCCGTGGGCTCATCCGGGGGCTTGGGTTACCCGAGTTTGATTATCCGCCCCGTCTTCCCGGCGCTCAGCTGAGTTATCCCTCGGTAGCCGCCCACGTAGCCGTTCTCGACTCTGAGACGGTCACCGACCTGTACCAGCTTTATCTGGCTGTTCCAGAGGGTGAGGACCACCCTCCCGGTCTCGTCCACGAGGCCCACCTCTGTGACGCTGAGCGTCTCGCCGGGTCGCCTGCCCCTCACGGCTCTGGCGGGTGCCTTCTCCTGGACGGAGCCCTCCACGTGCACGTTCCTCATTCCCTCCCGAAGTGACCCAATTCGGGTAAGGGTTATCGGCTCCGCGGTCTTGTTGAACCACTTCAGCGGCGTCCCGTTGTCCTCGACTGTGCTCCCGACCTGGACGTAGCCGGCTTTCTGGGCGAGGCCCGCCGCGGCGTCGTCCCACTCGGGTACCCCCATGGTCCACAGGCTCACATCTGTGTATATAGTCTCCACAGCGCTCAGAGCCGCCGAGGCCACGCCCCTCCTCCTGTACTCTGGGTCCACGAAGACGTTGACGACCTCCACGTGACCCGGGCCCCTGGACGCCATCATGAGGCCGCCCACCGTGGAGTCGCCCAGGGTGATGCGGTAGTAGTCGAAGTACTCCATGAACTTCAGGTGGCTGCGGGGGCTATCCACCCTGGATAGGCCCCCGGGGACATATGATCCTCTCTCAAGGTACCCGCTGAAGGCTCTAGCGCAAGCGTCGGCGAGCCAGGGGGCGTCGTCCTCCGTCGCGCGCTGCAGCGTCACCGCTTCCTGGGCTGTCACATGGGTTCTATTGCAGGGGAGCGTGATGAAGGTATCGGGCACCTATTATAGTGGCATGGGATAGGTTTGCTCTAGATCGGTATGGTTGGCATCCGCAGAGGCGTAAGGGTAAGGAGGGTGGATAAGCCGCCCTACACGGTGGACGAAACCAAGCTGGAACGCTACGACCAGAGGAAACTCATCTTCAACAGGGTGTCCATGGACCCCACGTGGGGCGGCTACGGGCGCAGCGAGGAGGAATCAGGACTCAAGAACATCGCTGAGGGCAAGCCCGGGTACACGCGGCTGGACTACGCCCTCTCGGAGGCGGCCTGGACCGTTCACGACGCCTGGGCGGACGCATTCAGCTGGGAGCGTCTCACACGGCCCGGCGGATCAAGCCTCATGGGAGACAAGTGGTACAGGGATAGGTACACCGTCGATGACGCCGGCGAGATAACAGCCCGGGTCAAGAAAGCCGCCAGGTTCTACGGGGCCGACCTCGTCGGCGTGACCCGGGTGAATCCCAAATGGATATACGCCAACGACCGCTACACGCTGCAGCCTCTGGAGCTGCCCGGCGACGTCGAGAACGCCGTGGTCATGGCCGTTGAGATGGACGAGCTGGGTTTAGCCACCAGCCCTGAGCTGCCGGCAGCCGCCGCCACCGGCATAGGGTACAGCAGGCTCGCCTTCACGGCTTCAAGCCTGGCAGAGTTCATCAGGAACCTGGGGTACACCGCTGTGCCGGCGGGCAACGCAACGGGGCTGAGCGTGCCCCTGGCCGTGGACGCGGGCCTAGGAGAACTGGGGCGCAACGGGCTCCTCATCACGCCCAGGTACGGGCCCAGGGTGCGCCTATGCAAGGTGTACACGGACCTCCCCCTGGAGCCTGACAGCCCCATAGACTTCGGCGTCAGGGCGTTCTGCAGGACCTGCAAGAAGTGCGCCGAGGCATGCGAGGCGGAGGCCATCAGCCTCACGGATGAGCCCAGCTACGAGCCCGCGTGCAGGAGCAGCAGCGTCGGGGCCCTCAAGTGGGCCGTGGACGGGGAGAAGTGCTTCCAGTACTGGTGCGACAACGGCGCGGACTGCAGCACCTGCATCAGCGTCTGCCCGTATAACTCGGGAAGGGCCGGGGCTCACACCGACGAGTTCTGGGCCGCCTAAAGGAACTCACCTCTCAGCTTCGTTGTATGGTCCATAGTGTTCGGAGTCATCGTCGCCCTGATACGTTGGAGGACAAGGACATCTATCTCTGTGTGACCGCCGATACATCCTGCGTCCCAAACGTTAAGTGAGGTCGAGCCTCATCTTTTCTCATGTCGGAAGATTTCGATGTTCTGATCAAGAACGCGTTGATCATCGACGGCACGGGAGCCCCCGTCGTTAAGGGCTCCGTCGCCGTGAGAAAAGATAGGATCGTGGGCGTGGGAAAGGTCGAGGGGGACGCCGCTGAGGCTGTGAATGCCAGGGGCAGGGTAGTCTCCCCCGGATTCATAGACGTCCACAACCACGGCGACCTCAGCATCCTCTACCACCCCAAGGCCGAGGGCTTCACCATGCAGGGGATCACCACCTTCGTGGGCGGCCAGTGCGGCAGCAGCCCCGGACCCTACGGCGAGTACATCGGTCAGCCCTGGGTGCTCAACGACCTCTACGCGGACGTCGCGCCATGCATGTATGAGCGGGACTGGCTCATACCCAGGGACGCCCTGAACCTGCGCCACAAGGAGGTGTACGGCTGGGAGATCGACTGGACCTCCATGGGCGAGTTCTTCACGCGGCTGGAGGGGAAGGGGCTCAGCCCCAACTACGTGCCCCTGGTGGGCCACGGCGAGATCAGGAGCCTCGTCATGGGCCCCGACTTCAAGCGCCGCGCCACAGACGACGAGGTCAGGGACATGGTGAGGCTCACCGAGGAGGCCATGCTGGACGGGTGCCGCGGGATCACTGTGGGCAGGGACTACGACCCCGGCATATGGGCAGACTTCGAGGAGATACTGGCCTGCGCCAAGGCAGCGGCCAAGCACGGCGGAGTCTACGCAAGCCACAGCCTGCGCACAGGCCACAGGAAGCCCAGGAGGCCCGGCGAGTTCCCGCCCGTCAAGACCAAGGGCGTCCTAGAGGCCATCGAGGTGGGACGCCAGGCCAAGATGCCCGTACAGATAAGCCACCTTGGCGTCCTCTACGACGTCCGCCCGGGCGACAGCAGGCCCATGCAGCAGGCGGCCGTAGACGCGACGCTGAAGATCATCGACGACGCCCGGGCAGAGGGCCTGGACGTGAACTTCGACGAGATACCCCACCACCTCACAGGCGGCATAAGCACCACGCCGTGGCTGGTGCACAGCCTCAGCCCGTGGCTCAGCGTCACGGGCTCGCCTGAGCAGCTGGCCAAGGCGCTGCGCATGGCCGAGTTCAGGGACGAGATCAAGGACAAGATATGGGCGGGCAGGCACTACGGGCTGAACCCCAACATAGAGCCAGGCTGGGCAGGAGCCCGCGTCATCGTGGACTGCAAGGTGGAGGAGTACAAGGAGAAGACTGTAGCCCAGGTAGCCAAGGAGAAGGGCATGGATGAGCTGGACGCCCTCTTCAGGGTGCTCATGGACGACCCCTACACCAGGGTGGAGCGCCGAGGAGACGACGACTGGGAGAAGCTGGAGTTCTACAAGCACCCCGAGATGATGATCGGCATCGACACCTTCGCCGTGGACGAGAAGCGTGAGAGCTGGCACAAGCCGCCCACGTACCCCAACCAGAACAGCTTCGGCGGGTTCCCCCGCTACCTCCGCAGAGCCGTCCGTGAGGCCAAGGTGCTGACACTGGAGGAGGCGGTCCGGAAGATCACAGGCAGCCCCGCTAGGAAGTTCAAGCTCACCGACAGGGGCGTCATCAGGCCCGGAGCCTACGCGGACCTGGTGGTCTGGGACCCTGCGACCATCACGGACAAGGGGACGCAGCTGGAGCCCCGCCAGTACCCCGAGGGCATAAGCCACGTCATGGTGAACGGCGAGCTGGTGGTGACCAAGTCCAAGCATACGGGGGCTCTACCCGGCAAGATCCTTTACAGGGAGTAGGGTACACCTACTTCTTGATTTTTTTCAGGGTCTTCTTTATCTGGGGGACCAGGTTGTTGGCCTCGTGAGCCCACACGTAGGGGCTGTCGTACACGTCCTTCCTCACGTAGAGGGCCGCGGCCTGGCTGAGCCTCTGCTGTATCTGGTCGATCATGTCCCCGAAGGCCCTGATGAAGCCGTCCAGCTCGTCCTGCATCTGGTTTATGTGCTCCATGATCCCCGGGTCCACCTTACACTTGACGCACTTGAAGCCGGCCACCCTGTCCTCGAAGTCCTGGAGCGCCTTGTCTATGTCGGCCTTCAACCTCTCCGCGTCCTCTATGCAGCTCTGGAGGGTGGTGGATGTGAACCTCGTGGTCCTCGCGAGGTTGGAGTCCACCCAGCTCTGCAGCTGGGTGCAAGTCTCCACCGACCTCTTCCTCAAGTCGGACGCCTCCTTCTTGGGGTCGATGCCCGTGATGAGCTTGGCTATCCCTATGCCTATCTCGCCCATGGCCCACTCCTCCAGGCCCAGCAGGTCGCCGACGGTGCTGGACACCTCTCCGGCGATGCCCTTGCCAACTTCCTGGGCGACGTGCTTGCCCAGTTCCTTCAAGGCCTCCTCGCCCCCCTCCTTGAACGCCTTCTTGGCCATGCTGCCGCCGGGCTTCACTATGCCGGCGATCTTCTGCACCTTCTCGGAGTCCTCCTTGATGGCCTTCTCCGACTTGGTTAGGCTCTGGATGACCGCGAAAGCGGTGTCCCACTCCATGATTAGGCGCCCTATCTCGCGGCCCATCTCCCTCCACTCCTGCCTGTACTTGTCCAGCTGCTCCTCTATGGGCCCCAGGGCCTGGTCAAGGTCCCACTGGGCGTCGTCGCATGCCTTCTTCTCTGCCTCCACAACCTCGGGGTGCTCCTTGCAGTAGTCCCCAGGCTCTATGGGCTTCTTGGGGGGCTCCTCCTCCTTCTTCCTGCCCTTGATGATGTTGTAGGTGAGGAAGCCTATGATGCCCATTAATGCGATCAGGACGATGAGCAGCGGGTCGAGGGGCGGGCCTCCTGCTCCGCCGTTGCCCGTTGGCTCGGTGGCCGCTGAGGCCACCTCCACGTTGAACACAGCTGTGGCCTCGGCCCCCGCGTCGTCTGTGACGGTCACCATGACGATGTGGAAACCGGCTCCCGTGTATGTGTGGGCGGCCTCGGCTCCCTGGGCCGTGGCGTCGTCTCCGAAGCTCCACTCGTAGGTGAGGGGGTCGCCGCCTGGGTCGGTGGCCGTGGCCGTGAAGGTCAGCGTGCTGCCGACCTTGGCTTCACCCGTGTAGCCAGCTTCGAGTCCTGTGGGGGGCAGGTTGAGGACGGTCACCGTCCGGGTTGCTGTGGAGGTGTAGCCCTCTGCGTCTGTGACACGGACCGTGACATTGTACTCTCCGTCGCCGGGGAGAGACGCCGTGAACGTCGGTGAGCCGCTGGACTCATCGTATACGCCGTCCCCGTCAAGGTCCCACTCATACAGGGTGACGCCGTACCTGGAGGACGACGGGGACGCGTCGAGCAGGCAATCCGATCCTTCATCCAGTTCGGGGGTCTCAAGCAACTCGGCCTCGGGGGTGTAGTGGAACAGAACCCTGACCCCGGGAACCATGTCGAGGCCGCCGCCGGAGATGAGGTACACTACGCCGGGGGCCTCCAATGGGTGGGGCACCAGGTCCAGGGGGATGCCTACGCCTACCCTGGTACCGGAAACGTAGTGGCTCGCCTCCCCGAGCCGCACCCACGATCCGCCCTCATACCTGTCCACCCAAGTGGATACAACCTCGCCCATGTTGACCTCCAGACCCAGGTCGTAGTCCACCCCCAGGCCATTATAGAACGCTGTGGGTTCAGAGGCCCCCGTGGTAGGGTCAGAGTCCGTGTCCAGTCCTACCTCCACGGTGTAGGACATGTGGGGCGGCGGAGGCATGTTGAGCGTTACCTCGACGACCACCTCGACGCCGCTGAGATCAGCTAGCTCTTCCGAGACTAGCTCAACCTTCAGCACATTCAGCTCCATGGGGAAAGGCACAAGGACCCCGTCATTGATGCACCTTTCAAAGTTGAAGGAGTCGCCGGCGTCGTCCACCACTGTCTGGGGCTCGAGCGCATGTCCAGCGTAAAGGTGGATCGGGTTCAGGAGAAGGATGAGCACAATGACTGGGACGGTTGCCAGCTTACCCCTCATGAAACCACAGGTTTTACTCTTTATTTCTACGTAAAAGATTATGGTTAGGTAAGCACGCCCCAGGTAGGCCAGTGTAAATTGAGCCATCAGTTTAATACAGTTGATCCCGAGTCTCTACCATGGAAGCGATTCTGGGCAGCAGGCTGGTAGACGCCGAGAGGATAATAGAGAACCCCGTTGTGCTGGTCGAGAACGGGGTCATAAAGGAGGCTGGGAGCAGAGGCAAGGTCAAGGTCCCGCCCGACGCGGTTGTACACGACGCGTCGGGGTGCACCATCATGCCGGGGCTGATGGACTGCCACGTCCACTTCACAGGCAACGACACCGCGTCACCCGGCCTCCAGAGGGAGCCCTTCGAGACCCGCCTAGTGAGGGCCGCCGTCGTCCAGACAAGGCAGCTCCTGGACGCGGGGATAACCTCGGTCATGGACACGGGCGGCCTCGTGGGGCTCCACGTCAGGAACGCTGTCCGAGCCGGCATCGTTGACGGCCCCCGGATAATGGCTGCGGGCCGCTACATGTCCGTGACAGGCGGCCACGGGGACACCCACTACCTGCCCCTGGAGTGGGTCGAGGAGGGCCGCCCCTACGGCTGGGGCATGGATGGAAGGATCGCCGACGGCGTGGACGAGTGCCTGAAGGCGGTCCGGGAGCAGCTCAGGATGAGCGTGGACTTCATCAAGATATGCACCAGCGGAGGCGGGGGCGGCGTCGTGGACCCCGCCTGGGTGCCAGAGTACACTTACGAGGAGATCAAGGCCATGGTGGACGAGGCCCACGGATGGAGGCGCCGGGTGGTGGTCCACTGCTACTACCCGGAGGCTCTGCGCCGCTCTGTCTCAGCCGGCGTGGACATAGTCACCCACGGAAACATGGCCGACGACGACACGGTCAAGCTCATGAGGGAGAAGGGGACACTCCTGGTTCCCACCATGAGCGTCTACGAGCGCATCCACAAGCTGAGGCCTGAGACCCCCGTCACGGAGATGTACGAGACCATCTTCAACAACATAGGTAAACTTCACAGGGCCGGCCTCACATTGGCCCTGGGCACGGACACCATGGGGGGCATCTTCCCCTTCGGCGGAAGCGCCCTAGAGCTAGAGCTCTACGTCGAGAAGGTGGGGCTCACCCCGCGGGAGGCGTTGACCATCGGGACCCTTAACTGCGCAAAGGTGATGGGCCTAGAGGACAAGCTGGGCACCCTGAAGCCGGGTAAGTACGGTGACCTCATCGCCGTGGACGGAGACCCTCTGGATGACGTGCGGGTGCTGCAGGACAAGGACAAGGTCAGGCTGGTGTTGGCCGGCGGGAAGACCCTGAAGAGCCTCCTCTAGTAGACGTGGAAAATGTACCCCGGCCTTCTCGGGAACATGGCCTCCAGCAGGGGCCTGTGGGTGTCCCTGACCCTGAAGTCGGGGTAGGCGGCCTCAAGCTCCCGGACGCTCCTGTAGCCGAGGAGCAGCTGAGGGAAAACGTAGGGATTCAACCCGATGGTTCTGTCCCTGCAGTCGACGCCTCGCTCGACGCCCACTATCTTCCCCTCCTTCACGGTCGCCTCGATGTTGAACTTCCTGAAGTTGAGGTTCAGGGTCTCGCATAGGCCCCCGTAGCCGGACACCCTCAGCCGGGACTCGAGGAGGGGCGCCAGCTTCCTGAACAGGCCGAGGTGGTCCAAGACCTTGACCTGCCACGCGTATGGTGCCACGCTCACGCCACCAAGCTCCACCATGGTCCTGGTTGGCTCGTCCCCGTAGAACTGCCTGGAGTTCACCTTCGTCAACCCATACGCCTTGCAGGCCGCTCCAACGTAGGCCAACACCTGTTCCGCGTACCTCGGCGACTCAAGGCCCGCCTCCTTCAACACGAGGACACCATTCGACGCGTCCACACCGTACCTTACGTACGCCTTCAGTTCGCCCCCCGTGGTCAACGCCACTGCCTTATAGGGTTCGCCGTTGTAGTGGCCGGTCCTGTGCTGCATTAGCCAGACGCTGCGGGTGCGTGGGCAGCTAACGTGGTAGCGGCGCTGGGCCTCGTCCAGCATCGCTGAGGCCGCCTCAACGTCGTCCTCGCTGAACGGCCGGGCCTCCAGGCTGTTCTCTGTGTCGGGTATCCTGTCTGCGTCCAGGGTCGTCGAGTGGTCGAGGTCCACGGCGTACTCGTAGCCGAACTGGCGGTAGAAGTAGGGTATCCCGGCGAGGGCGCACAGGTCGAAGCCGCGCTCTGCCGCGTACCCGTCGAAGGCTTCGTTCAGTATCCTCTGCAGCCCCCGACGTCGGTGCTCTGGGCGGGTCGCAACGCACCCCATCTCGGCCACTCTGAGCTCGACTCCGTCCATCGCCCAGGTCTGAGGAATCATGATGAGGGCCGCGACCGTCTCGCCGCCGCTTCTAACGGAGAAGATGTGGTCGATGGTGGTCTCCGGGTAGTAGTCCAGGAGCCTCCTGATGAGCGCGTCCACCCTCTCGTCCGGGAACACGACGCGCATCAGCTCGTATACCTGCTCCAAGTCGTCCCGCGTCGAGGGTTTGTGGGCGACGTAGCCTTCGACCATGCCCCCAACTGAAGCCAAGAGCCTGTTAAGTGTTGCTGCGGCATACTCGCTGGTCTCAGACGGCTTGGGCTCGGCAATCCCACAGAGGACTCAGATAAGATGAGTCAGGGTCGCTACCCGGAATCCATAAATAATGAATGATCTGCCATGGATCAACATCTCAACTAGAGGTCCCAAGCTTGCCGTGTGAGGGGAAGGAAGGGAGCCTAGATGAAAGGCTAGAGAGTATGCTTAATGAGGAGATGGGGCACATCTCCTCGGAGCTGGCCCACGACCTGAGGAGCCCGCTTCAGACGATCCAGAACGCCGTGTTCCTGCTGGAGAGGAGCCCAGGGAACCCCATCTTCTACGACATGATCAAGCTGAGCCTCAGGCAGTGCACGGACATACTCGACAACTTCAGGGACTACTACAAGGGGCACATCCTGAAGCCCGTGGAGGCCGAGCTGTGCAAGTCCTACGAGATGGCGTTGGCCGAGCTTAGCGTGCCCGAGAACGTTAAGCTGACAGCGGAGATAGATAAACTCCCCCCCATAGTCATGGACCCCGCCAAGGTCGCCCAGGTGTTCAAGAAGCTGATAAAGAACTCGCTGGACGCAATGCCAGACGGCGGCGAGATCAGGGTCAGGATCAGGGACGCCGGCTCCGCAGCCCAGGTCAGCGTATCCGACACGGGCAGAGGCATCAAGGAGGAGGTCAAGCCTGTGATCTACACGCCTTTCGTGTCCAAGGTGAAGAACGGGAAGGGGCTGGGCCTACCCGCCGCCAAGAGGATAATCGAGGCCCACGGTGGAGCCATAGGGTATGTGACGGCGCCCGGTAAGGGCACGACGTTCACGTTCACTCTGCCCAAGCGGATAAAATTTTAGGTGCGACCCCACCTTCAGATGGACAGGTTCAGATACTAAGCATACTGCCACCTTATGGGGTGTACGGGTCCTTGGGTCCGCGGGGGAACTCCAAAGCCTCCTCACACCATGCCGCGGCCCTGAGGAGCTCCATGTCACCGTAGGGCCTGCCCACCAGTTGGAGTCCCATGGGCATCCCGCCGCCGCTCAGCCCAGACGGTACCGTGACTGAGGGTAGCCCAGTGAGGCTCCACGGGGTGTTGAAGGCTGGGCTGCCCGTCCAATTCAACCCCTCCGGGGCCGTGTCCACCGTCGACGGGCAGATTAGGGCGTCGTAGCCCTTGAGCAGCCTCACAACGTCCTGTATGATCAGGCCCCTGATCCGCTGGGCCCTGAGGTAGGACGTTGCGGGCACGAGTAGGCCGCTGGATATGAAGCCCTTCAGGTAGTCCCTGTACTCGTCGGCTCGCTCCCTGAACTCGTCCTCGTGGACCGCGGCGGTCTCCACAGACATTATGACGCGGTGGACGCTGGGCGCCAGGCTGAATACCTCGGGGAGCCTCACGTCCACGATCTCCGCCCCCTCTCCCCATAGTTTGCCAACGGCCCTCTCGAACCCCTGCCACACATCACCCGACGCGTTCTCCTTGAAGTAGCCGCTCAGCAGACCCAGCCGGGGGCGCTCCTCCGACCGGGGCCCGTCCGACAGGTCCGGCCTCAGGGTCTTGAGGGTGAGGACGGCGTCCTCGACGGTTCGCGTCATGAAGCCCACGTGGTCGAGGCTCCAGCTGAGGGGGTAGACGCCGCCTCTGCTGAGCAGGTCGTAGGTGCCCTTGAAGCCGACCACGCCGCAGTAACTGGCCGGCCGCACCACGCTGCCCCCGGTCTGGCTCCCCAGGGCCAGGGGCGCCATGCCGCAGGAGACGGCGGCAGCGGAGCCGCTGCTGCTACCCCCCGGGGTGTGCCCCGTGTTCCAGGGGTTCCTAGTGGGAGCCGGGTCATGCAGGGCGAACTCCGTGGTCTCGGTCTTCCCCAGCACGATGGCGCCGGCGCTCCTCAGTGACTTGACCATGTCGGCGTCGTGGCTGGGCACGAACCCCTGGAAGAGGGGGGAACCCATGGTGGTCAGAGTGCCCTCCGTATAGTAGATGTCCTTCACGCCAACGGGGACGCCGTGCAGAGGGCTCCTGAACAGCCCCTCGGCCGCCTCCCTGGACGCCACCTCGGCCGCATCAAGCGCCTTCTCCCTGTCGACGGTTACCCAAGCCTCAACGACGGACTCAAGCTCATCTATTCTGTCCAGCAGCGACTCAACGTACCGTGTGGGCGTCAGGACGCCGTCCCTGATGAGGCGGACGGCCTCAGACAGAGTCAGCCTATGCGCATCCATCACTCGGCCTCCGGCCTGAGCTTCGTCACGGGCTCGGTTGACACATCGAGCGGGTAGTTGCCCACCTGGTAGACGGCCTTCGCCGTGGCCTCGATGTGGCTCATGAACTTCTCCACGGCCTCGTCGCCCCACATGGCTCTCGCCGTCTCCGCCACCATGCGGACGTACTTCTTCTCACCGTCGCCGCTCAACAGGTTCACCTACTGTAGGCTGTGTGCTCCAAGGATTTTACGTTGACGAGTCGAGAGCGTACACCCTTATACAGGGACGCCGCTCATTACTCGGCATCCTACCCGGCTAGCCAATGCTTATCATTTACTCAGACCTTCCAGTCCAGCTCAGGGGGCTCCCGCCTCAGTACGACGCTCACCAGGCTTATGAGTGTCATCAGGAACCAGACCGGGTTGTAGACCAGGAAGTAGACCGTGTACTCCAGCGGGTCGAAGTGGTAGCCCAGCCGCCTGGCCCCGAGCAGGAACACCAGCCCCGTGCCCACGTAGCTAACGGCTGCGGCCATAAGGCTCTTCGCAACCACGAGGAAGACGGCTACGAAGAAGACTGACGGGATCAGGTAGACGTGGAAGCTTGTGAGCAGGATCAGCGCCAGGGAAAGCAGCTTCATGAACACGTCGTCTGGAAGGGCGACGCTCATGGCTATCAGGGGGGCGCTCGGGAACAGGATCAATAGAGCCGCCAGGAACACGTGGGGGTTCCTCAACGCGTTGATAAGTAGCTGGGGGAGGTACTCCAGCATCCAGTGGCCCAGCCCTATGCTCCAACGCCTCCTCTGCCTCACCCAGACGCCCAGGCTCGGGTCCACGGCGTTCTCCACGGCTATGTCGTCTGCGAACCTGAAGGACACTCCCCCCTTGTAGGCCCTGAAAGCCATGTCCAGGTCCTCGCACACCACGCGCCTGAAGCCACCCAGCCTCTCGAAGGTCTCCCTTCGGACCGCGAAGCAGGCCCCGTTTAGCTGGGGGCTCCGCCCCACGAGCCTGTTGAACATCACGTTGGTTAAGCTGCTGCTCAGGTAGTCGTAGCTGACCAGCCGCGCGAGGGCCGAGTCCCTGGCTACGAGCTTCTTGACGTCCACCAGCTCGTACCGCCGTAGCTCTTCGGAGACCCTCCCGATGAAGCCCTCCTGCGTGAGCCTGACATCGCAGTCGATGAATAGGAGGTGGTCCCCCGTGGACTCCGCGACCGCTTCATTGAGGGCGTTAACCTTGCCCCTGCGATCCTCGCTGAAGATGAAGCGCGCCCACCTGAACCTGGGCTCCAGGCCCCTGGTCTCCTCGGTCGGCGCGTCCACGCAGACCAAGACCTCCTTGTCCTGGTACGGGTCACGGCCCAACGCCTCAAGAAGCTCCTCAAGTAGCCTTGAGCCCCTGTACACGGGGACAAGCACGGTGACACGCCCCAAGCTTATCACTAGCGATTTTAATGTAGTCTTGGTCGCTGACAACCATTTAAAGAATGTGGGATATGGCTCAGGGCTCGAGGCCCATGCGCTTCAGGTCTGCCTCGGCGGCAATGTACCCGAAGCCCGCCCAGCCCTCCAGCGCCGTGATCTCCCTGAGGATTCCAGCCGCCTTCTCCTCGTCCCCGTTGTATCTGTACCAGTTGGCGACCCCGTAGCCGGTGGTCACCAAGCCCAGGGCGCCCTGCTCCCTAGCCTCCTTCATCAAGGCTTCGGGGGTGTTCTCGCCCTTATACATGAGGAGGCACTTGTGGTAGTGGGTGTTCTCAATGATGTCCATACCCGGGTCCACGCGGCCCAGCAGCTTCTCGGCCTCCGCCTTCCTCCCCAGAAGCCTCAGCGTCATGTACGTCCAGTGGGTGGTGGCGACGTACTTGTCGTCGATGTCGGAGACCTTCATGCACATCCTGTACGCCTTCAAGGCCCCTCTGAGGTCCCCCACCAGGTAGCGGCTCAGCCCCAGGTGGTAGTAGACGTTGAAGTAGAGTGTGCTCACGGGGACGCCGCGGGGGTTAGGCGCCCCGTCGGGCTCCACCTCGTCAGGCGAAGAGACCATGAGCCCCGCCGCCCTCTCGAAGTCGTCTATGGCTCGGTCGAAGAGCCTGATGGTGATGAACCTGTGGCCCCTGTGCCTGTAGAGCTTGGCGTAGCCGGGGTGCTTCTCGATGCCCATGCTGTAGATGGCGAGGGACTCCCTGTACCTGCCCAGGTACGCTGTCCGCCTCCCAAGCCATATGATCCTCTCCGGGTCCTCCGGGCTCCCCATCCAGTCCTCCAAGGCCTTCTCGTAGAGCAGCGCCTGCTGATCCAGAGCCTCGGGGGGGAGGGGAACCCTGTAGAGAGGCCTGCCGAAGAGGCTGAAGGCCTCAGGGACTCCGGGTAACACGCTTTGAGTCATCTAGACACCAGAACACGGGACATATGGAGCCGGGGCTGTTAAAACCTTCCCCGGGTGTGGACACCTTTAAACGTGTCCACGGGACCTATGGGGGTAACCGAGGCTGAAGTTCTTGGATAAGATAAAAGTTAGTCGGGGGACGCTGACGCTTGCGGCCTTCTCGATCATCATGATCCTGGGCATGGCCTTCATCTACTTCTGGGAGCCCAACGACGGGGTCTCTGTGGTCGGGGTCGTGAGGGGAAACGTGGGCGTGATATACGTCGAGGGCGTGATGGAGGACCCTGAGAAGACCAAGCTCCTGTTGGACGCCGTGCAGGAGGCCATGAACGACGACACGGTGAAGGCTGTGGTGCTGGAGATCGACTCACCGGGGGGCTCAGCGTACCTCGTGGAGCAGGTGTACCTGGACCTACTTGAGCTGAAGAAGACCAAGCCCCTTGTCGCCTCAGCCGCCACGGCGCTTTCAGGCGGCTACTACATCGCGGTGGCCGCGGACCACATCTTCACGCTCCCCACGGCCATGGTGGGCAACGTGGGCATAATAGGCGTAGGCCCAGGCTTCGTGGTACCCAGCGAGTTCACCTTAGAGACGGGGCCCCGGAAGGTCACCGGGTTCAGCCCGGCCCTCTTCCCCTTCAACATCAGCAAGTCACTGGACAGCTTCGCCTCAGCGGTCCAACTGGGCAGGGGGTCCAGGCTGAAGCTGAGCATGATGGAGCTGAAGATGGGCTCGGTGTGGCTTGGGACCGAGGCTGTCAACATCGGGGTGGCCGACGAGATAGGGAGCCACACTGCGGCCCTGGATTACGCTGCCCAGCAGGCCGGCCTGGACAGCTACAAGGTCGTGGACCTGAACGAGAGGGTTAGCGAAGGCGAGGACAGTGTGAGCTCAGAGTACCCCACGATAAACCAGCTCAACCAGGCTAACCCGCCTCCGGCCCTCTACTACCTGTACCTACCCAACCAGATATACATGCAGAACGGCGAGGAGATACCGGAAGTCGAACCGGAGGTCAACGTCACCGTCTCGGAGAACGTGGGCCAGGTCGTGGTGGACGTCAGCCACGGCAACCATGTGAGCCCATACATCATGGA
>DASWLJ010000154.1:0-7577 GCA_036396185.1 Bathyarchaeia archaeon
CGAAGCAGGACTTCAAATCTAGGCTGGAGGCCGCCGGCGTTGACCTGGCGCTCGTGAACGTGGAAGAGGACGGAGCCGCTGTATCCGTCAGCCCCAAAAAGTTCCTAGGCGACCTGTGGGGCCCCATAAACGACGCCATCAAGACGCTGGGGGGCAGCTGGGTCCGCGACGGCAGGAACAGCCGCTGGGTTATTTCCCAGGAGCAGGAAGCCTAGAGTTCACGTAGAATATCCTCGGCAACCTCTCTGACCCAGACGCCTACACCTCCGGTCTTAGCCACCTTCTCTAGGTACTCCACCCAGCTGAGCCCAAGCGCATACCTCCAACGGCCGTAGGCTTCCTCAAGGTTGCTGTACGCCTTTAGGTGTCGGTGGCAGTAGACGGCGTCACCGTCCCGGGGCTTCTCACACACCTTGCACTTGGTCATCCTTCGCCTCTCCTTTGGTCGGGCACCCCGCGTTGATGCAGAGCGTCCACGGCCTTCTGTTGAAGTACATCTTCACGGTCGGGGCGCCGCAGGCCGGGCAACTCTTTCCCGTGGGGTATATCCTCTTCCTCTGGGGTAACCCATAGCTCTGCTTGCAGTCGGGGTTCGAGCACGACGCGTAGACCGAGCCTGTCTTGGAGTTATGGCTAAGCAGTATGTCCCCTTTACCGCACGTCGGACAGGGCCCCAGGTAGTTCTCCTCCCTCGCGACCTCGTTAAGGGTCCCTGAGATGGCTTCACCTATGGGTGCCTCGTTCGTCTTGAAACGTGCGAGTATGGGGCCCAGATCGGCCTTCGCTCCGCCGACGACCTGCTCCGCATCCTCCCCATATGTCTGTATGCGCTCCAACTTCTCCTCCAGGTCCCTGGTCATCTCGACCGACATGATACTCGGGCAGTACCACTCAAGGGTCTCGACGATGCTGTAGCCCAGGTCAGTGATCTTTATGCTTGAGCCGGCGATGTAGCCCCTCTTGGACAGGGTGCCCATGATCGCCGTCCTGGTGGCCTTGGTCCCTATGCTTTCTTGCTCCATGCGCTGCAGGAGGCTGCTTGCGTTGAATCTGGGGGGCGGTTTGGTGTAGCTTCGATTGGTATGGAGTCGTGTTACCGGGATCGTCATACCTGTTGACAGCGCGGGTAAGGGTTGATCCCTGTCTTTCACGTACGGGTAGTATTCCAGCCAGCCCCTCCTCCTAGTCACGCTCCCCCTCAGGTAGAACACGTGGCCGTTCACGTCCACCTCGGCCTCCACCTTGTCAACAACCGTTGGCGCCCCGAGGCAGGCCAGGAACCTCCTGACCACAAGGTCGTAGACCCTCCCCTCATGGTCTCCCAGCCTCCGCGGCCTTGCGCCTGTGGGGTGTATGGCCGGGTGAGCCGGGTCATCTTTCCTGCCCTGCCTCGGCCTGAGTATCTTCTTCCTCAGTAGCTCTTCTGCGTGGGGCGCGTAGTCGGGGTTGCCCTTGAGCTTCCCCAATATGTCCCTCAGCTCTATCGACGGCGGGAGCCTCTGGCTGCTCGTCCTAGGGTAGCTGATGTACGCCCCCAGGTACAACTTCTCCGCGGTGGCCAGCGTAGACGTTGGGCTCAGCTTGTGCACCCGGTACGCCTCCCTCTGAAGGTCGCCCAGGTTGAACGGGGGAGGCGGCAGCCTGCGCTCCGTCTCCTCCTTCACCTCCTTGATGACCCCCTCCCTTCCTCTGCAGGCCGAGGCCAGCTCCTTCGCGTGGCTCTCACGTTCGAGCCTGGGCTTCTCGTACTCCAGGGGGTACACGTCGCCCCCTATCACCGTCTCCGCGTGAACCCTCCAGTAAGGGACGGGGACGAAGCAGTTGATCTCGTCTTCCCTCTGCTTAACGAACCCCAGCGTGGGTCCCTGAACCCTGCCTATGCTCATGGTCCTGTGGCTGCCTGATGCCTTTCGGACGGCCAGGGTCAAGGCTCTGCTGAGGTTTATGCCGTACAGCCAGTCGGTCTCGTGCCTGGCCTTACCCGCAGCGATGACCGCGTAGTCTAACGTCATGAGCCTGTTCTCCCAGGATTCGTTCAAGTCCTCATGGGTCAGGGTGCTGTACAGCATCCTGCTTGACCGGTTTAAAGCGTGGTCGCCCACCGCGTACCTCAGCACGTTGTAGGCGATGAGGCTGCCCTCGTTGTCGTAGTCACAGGCGCTCACGTAACTGGACGCGCCCTGAGCCAGATGTGTGAACGCCTGTATGTGGGCTCTGGCTCTGCCGCGCCCCTTAACGGCCTGGTGGACGGGCACCCACCTCATATCGTAGACCGGGTAGGTCCAGCCTCTGCCAGCCTGAACGATGGAGTAGAGGTGGCCTAAGGCTGAAGCGACGACTAGCTCCAGGTCGCCACGATGAGCGATGTAGTACGTCACCTCGCCCACGCGCCCAACTTCTGGCCCATTGTCCGTCAGGGCCTCAGCTATTCTCTTCGCTGAGCTCGGCTTCTCGGTGACCACGAGTATCCTTTCAGGCAACCCAGATACTGTTGGGCTGGGCATCAATAACTCTTCTCAACATGCAGGGCTTTGTCTCAGAAAACTGTGGCGAAAACCTTGTTCCGGACACATTTTAAGACGAAAAAGGGTAGGGTAAATGAACTTTAAAACCCTCAGAGAAAACGGTTCCAGAGGCTTTCACAAGGTATTTCAGAGCCCCACCCACAGTGTAGGTGATGCAGCCCTTCACGGCGGTGCTCAGCGAAGGAAAGGTGGTGGTCCCCTCCCAGAGCGAGGCGGACAGCCTCATGAGCGACGGGTACGGCCGCAGGCAGGGCAGCTTATACGTACTTGAGCCGGCTGAGTCGCTGTACAACGTCGAGCGCCAGAAGATAAGCGTCGTGGACGAGGACACCAACAGGGCTCTCAGCTTCCAGGAGCTGCTGAAAATCTTTAACGCCCAAGACCCGGGCGTATGGACGCGTTTCCTCGTCTACAGGGACCTCAGAACCAGGGGCTTCACAGCCATGACCGATTTGAAGGGTGAGGCTGACCTCATAGGGTACGCGAAGGACACCTTCATGAAGGGACCGCCCACCATAAGGGTCTTCATAGTGTCCGAGGGCTCTCCTGAGAGGTTGGATCGCCTCATCGAGTTGACGAGGAAGTTTGAGGCGGAGGGTCTTCAGCTCAAGCTCGCCGTCGTTGACCGCAGAGGCGAGATGGTGTACTACGGGTTAGCTGAGCGCCGCTTCTAGGCGACTGACCAGCTCACGCACCTTCACCTTGGCCTGATCACCGGTCTTCATGTCCCGCACAGTCACCTCGCCTTCGGCCAGGTCCTTCTCGCCCACGACGACGACTATGGGTATTTTCTTCTTGTCGGCGTACTCGAACTGCTTCACCAGGCGCCTGCCCATCATGTCGACGACGGTGGACCTCCCCGCGTTCCTCAGCGTCTGGGTGATCTTGACGGCCTCCAGCTTGACAGAGGCGCTCACCGGTGCCACGTAGACCTCGGCGCCCAGAGTCAGGTCCTTGAAGGCACCCTTCTCCTCCAGGATGGGCGTCAGCCTGTCCACGCCGAAAGATATCCCTGTGGCCGGCGTGGGCTCCCCCCCGAATAGCTGGACTATCTCGTCGTATCTTCCGCCGCCCGCTATGCTGCCGTAGTCCTCATAGCCCTCCGCGAAGACCTCGAACACGGGCCCCGTGTAGTAGTCCAGGCCCCGGGCCAGGCTGAGGTCGACCGTGATGTACTGCGCGAAGCCGAAGGCTTCAGCGTACTCCGCAAGGGATGATAGTGCTCGGCACCCGGCTAGCCCCTCGGGGTAGTCTTTCAATATGTTGGCGGCCGCCGCCAGCACCTCCCCAGGTCGACCTTTTAGGCTGAGCGAGTTGAGGAGATTGACGCTGGCCTCGTCGCCGGGGGATATTCCTCTGAGCTCCTCCACGACGCCTTCGACCCCTATTTTCGCGAGCTTGTCCACGGCCCTGAATGCGTCCAGGCTCTTCTCATTGGCTACGCCGGCCAGCGCCACCATGGATTTGAGGATGCGCCGATCGTTGAGAATGACCACGAACCCCTCGAAGCCCAGATTCCTCAAGGCCTCCACGGCGACAGCCAGCACCTCCGCGTCCGCAACGCTGTCCGCGACGCCGAAGATGTCCACGTCGGCCTGCCAGAACTCCCTGAACCTCTTCTCGGTTGGCTTCTCGTAGCGCCAGACTGGGCCCAGGGCGTACCGCTTGAATGGGAGGACCAGCTCCCTGTGCGCCGCCACCACCCGGACCGTGCTGGCCGTGTGCTCGAAGCGTAGAGCCAGCTCCCTGTCCGACTTGTCCTTAAACGCGTATATCTCGTTGATGATGCTTTCCCCGCTTTTGATCCTGAGCATGTCCAGGGGCTCGAAGGCGGGGGAGCCGAGGGGCTCGTACCCGTAGGCCTCGAAGACCTTCCTCACCTGGTCTATGACCCAGTTCCTCTTCATCTGGTCCTCGGGGAGGTAGTCCCGGGTTCCGCGTGGTGGCTGGAACATGAGCGAATAAATGGTGAGGGGGTTATGTATAGGTTACTCTGCCAGGCTGGTCTCCACCCGCTCTTCGCTTCGGCCCGGGTTCTTCCTCTTGAGCCTGATCGCCCCGATCTCCCTGGTGTTCCTGACGTGGGTTCCGGCGCAGTGCATCTCCACGGGGCCACAGCTCCAGTGACGGATGCCGTCGTCGTCCACCTGTATGGTGACGGGGTGCCCCTGGGAGAGGAACCTGTTGGTATCCTCCTCGACCCGCTTGAGCTTCTCCGGGTCCAGCCTCTCCTCGTACCTGTAGTCGGCCCTATCCTTACGCTCGTCCACGAAGCTGCCCGTCCTCTCGGCGTAGCCCAGGTGCATCCATAGGTAGTACTCCATGATGTGGCTGGCCGTGTGGAGCTTCATGATCCTGTACCTCCTGTCCCAGTCGACGACGCCGTGGACGCGGTCCCCTTGACTTAAGCCAGGAGGCGACTCCATGAAGTGCAGTATTCTGCCGCCGTCAACCCGCGTGTCCGCCACCCTGACGCCATTCAGGGTGCCCGTGTCCCCGGCTTGGCCGCCAGCCTCAGCGTAGAACGCCGTCTGGTCAAGCTCAACGGCGTCTCCCTCCACGCCGACCACGCGGGCGTCGAACTCTCCCAGGTAGTGGTCCCTATCGTACAGCTTGACTGTCACAGGTTAAGGGTAGTCGGTGCACGAAAAAAGGCTTACCTGAGTTTAGCTGAATCCAACAAAATAATTGGGGATGAGAAATGGTGAGCCGGATCAGTAGTTCTCGGCGCGGAGCTCGTAGTAGCTCTGCGGGTGCTTGCATGCCGGGCACACTGTGGGCGCCTCCTTTCCGTGGTGCACGTAGCCGCAGTTCCTGCACCTCCACTCGACTTCCTTGCTCCGCTTGAACACGGCACCCTTCTTCACGTTGTCCAGCAGCTTCCTGTACCTCTTCTCGTGCTGCTCCTCCACCTCACCGATCTCGGTGAAGGACTCCGCCACCTTATCGAAGCCCTCCTTCTTAGCCGTCTCAGCGAAGTCCGGGTACAGGGTCCCCCACTCCATCTTCTCGCCATCCGCGGCGGCGAGCAGGTTCTCCGCCGTGGTCCCGATCCGCCCAGCGGGGTAGCTGGCAGTGATCTCGACCTCGCCTCCCTCAAGGTGCTTGAAGAAGACCTTGGCGTGCTCCAACTCGTTCTCGGCGGTCTCCGTGAAGATGGCCGCGATCTGCTCGAAGCCCTCCTTCCTGGCAGCGCTCGCGAAGTACGTGTACCTGTTCCTCGCCTGGCTCTCGCCCGCGAAAGCCTTCAACAGGTTCTGCTCTGTCTTTGAACCCTTCAATGTGACCATGTCATCACTGAAAAGTCCTTAAGACGTTGGACAATAAAAACTTGGACATTGTTTCCCGCCGAATCCGCGCGAACCGCATCATATAATAGCTAAATCCAACCCAAAAAATAATCACGTTCTGTACAGCCACTGTAATTGGGAAGGGTTAGCCGAGGGCCCCCCTGAGGAAGGGATACAGGTCCTCGACCTGCTCCTGCACCATCGTCTGGTAGTACTGGTACAGTATGCTGACGGCCAGGAGCGCACCCATGCCTGAACCGAAGACCCCGAAGAACTCGCTGATCGCGGCCAGGAGCCCCACGATCATGCCTCCTATGATGGTGATGGTGGGTATGTACCTGTTCAGCAGCTTCTCCAGGGGCCCCTTGCTTCGCCTGAACCCGGCCACCTGCATCCCAGACTGGAGCAGCTGCTCCGCCATCTGGTCCGCCCCCAGGCCTCCTATCTCCAGCCAAGTTATGCTGAACAGTACGCAGAAGCCCACGACTATCAGGAGGTAGAGGAGGGCCCTGACTGGGTCTGCTGCGACCCCGCTGAGGCTCCCGGGGGAGCTGGTGTAGTAGGCTAGCCCGCCTATGGCGTTCACTCCTCCCTGGTCTGTGCGATTGAACATGCCGAGCATGTTGATGACAAAGTTGGTGTTCTCCGCGTTCCACCTACTCCAGATGAACTGGCCTATGAGTTGGACGTTGGCGAACATGGCGTACGCGAGGATGACCGGGATGTTGCTGACGTAGAGCAGCTTGATGGGCATCCTGCTCCTGTAGCCGCGGTAGTTGCTGTGGCTTATAGGAATCTCCACCCTCATGCCCTCAACGTAGACCACGAAGCCGAAGACGACCAGGGTCATGAGGAACCCGATCATGTCGGGCCACCCGGACCTGTATATCCACTCTAAGGGCGCCAGCCCGCCCATGATCCCCTGGAAGAAGGCCACGATGGCGCCGTAGCTGCGGCCGTCCCCCACGGTTGCTATACTGAGGCTCATCCACCAGATGTTCTGGGTGATGCCCGCAACGATGAACAGGCTTATGCCGCTCCCTATCCCCCACCCCTTCTGGACCAGCTCGTCCAGCATCATGATGACAAGCCCTGCAGCGAGAAGCTGGGCGAAGATGAACACTGACTGGGCTGTGGATATGGCCCCGTAGACCCCGCTCACGATGTAAAGGCTCGCCTGGACCACGACCATGACGAAGCTGAACACCTTGCTCGCCGTCGTGAAGAGGCCGCGGTCCTCGGGGTCGGACCTGTCGAAGCCGATGATGTCCGAGCCGGCGAGGAGCTGTATGATGAGGCCCGCAGTCACGATTGGCCCGATGCCCAACTCCATGAGGGTGCCCCTGCTTGAAGCGAAGATGATCCTCAACGTAGCGTAGGGATCGGTCCCGCCGGTGGTTACCCCGTATAGCGGGATCTCTGACATGACGAGGTACACTATGAGGGCCGCGAACGTCCACATGAGGCGGGTGCTGAATGACACCTTCTTCTGCGGCGCCCTCACCTCCGGTATGAACCGGGATACGGGTTTGAACAGGTCCAGGAAGCGTACCAAAGCTGTCCCCTCTAAGGCTCTACTATGGAGCCACCGGCCTCTTCTACTTTTTCCTTGGCGCTCACGGTGGCGTAGGCCACCTTCACCTTCAGGGGAACGGACAGGTTTCCTCTTCCCAGTAGCTTACTTATCCCGAGGGCCGCGAGGTCCAGCTCGTTTCCGCCCTTGACCCCGTAGTCTCCTATGACCTTCACCGCTAGGTCCTCA
>DASWLJ010000155.1:0-2338 GCA_036396185.1 Bathyarchaeia archaeon
GGTTTTGTGGGCGTCCACGATGTCCCTCAGTGTCCTGCAGTGGGCCACCATACCCTGGTGGGCAAAGTCGCTGAGCCGAATGCCGATGTCGTGGACCACGTCGCCCCACTTCCACCCGCCGTAGCTTGTCACGTACGCCATCCCGTCCATCATGTTGTCGAATACGCAGTCGATGTGGCTGCCGCTCAGCGCCTCGTAGGCAGTGAACTGGCGGCCCAGGCTGTGCATCTCGGGCACGTCCCTCATGTCCTCAGGCCACAGCACAGGGTGCTCGTGGAGGTCAACCAGGGTGCTCTTCTCCAGGAGCCCCTGCAGCCTGTCCTCCTCACCCTTGGACAGGGGCACCAGGTAGGGCTCCACCCTGGGGTGCCCCACAAGCCTGAACTCCTTGTAGTCGAAACCCGGCTCCAGGTAGCTGAAAGCCCTGTAGCCGTCGTAGCTCTTCTTACCGCCCATAAACCATCAGTTAATCCGCGTACCCCGGACGCTTAAAGCATGGCGCCGCGGGCAGGAAACGTTATAGTTTATACAAGGCAATCCTGGAGTAGTACTCAAGAGGTTATCGTGTTGAACTCAACCAAGGTTGACGGAAAGAACAAGAAGAACAAGGTCTTCCTGTACACCCTAAGCACCTGCGGCTGGTGCAAGATGACAAAACAGTACCTGAAGGACAACGGCGTCGCTTACGAGTACCTGGACATCGACAAGTGCAGCAGCGAGGAGAAGAAGGAGGCCGTGGAGAACCTCAAGAAGAGGAACGCCCCCGTGGCGTTCCCGGTCATAATCATCAACGACAAGACCATCATATCCGGGTTCAAGAAGGACGCCATAGCCGAGGCACTCGGCCTATGACCACCCTCGAGGAGGTTAAGCGCAGGGCGGAGGCGGACGCCAGGGGCAGAGGCATACACCTGACACCTGACAAGAGCCTCCTGAAGAACCTCCTGGATGGTCTCAAGGAGAACGAGGACCGCTACAGCTACCCCTCATGCCCCTGCAGGATCGCCAGCGGCGTCTTCGACCTCGACAGGGACATCGTCTGCCCCTGCGACTACAGGGACCCGGACGTCTCGGATTACGGCACATGCTACTGCAGCCTCTTCGTGGACAAGGACGTGTTCGAAGGCAGGAAGGAGGCCAAACCCATCCCGGAGAGGAGGCCCCAGGAGAAGCAGATGAAGAGCCTCGGCCTGGAGGAGGCCCCGAAGGAGGCTGCGGCAGCGGTTGAAGCCGGGAAGACGGACAGAAGACTGTTCTACTGCAAGCAGTGCGGCTACGTCGTGTTCAGGGACGAGCCCCCCTACGTGTGCCCAATCTGCCGGGCCAAGCGTGAGATGTTCGAGGAGATCGTCCTCACCCAGGGCTACCTGACCCGCAAGGTGCCCTAACTACTCATTAACCACGACCACGGCTGTGCGCTATGCGTGCTCAATAAACGTAGTGGAAAAAGGTGGGTTAACCCACTAGGGCGTTGAAGAACAGCTTGAACGTGGCGTCCGTCAGCGCCCTCATCTGGGGCGCGAACCCGTATAGCACCACGCTGCCATCCTTCACCTTGGCCTCTATGAGGGCCGCCTTCCGCGCCAGGTGCTTCTCACCTATCAGCCACCCGCTCTGCATCAGGTCCTCCTCGGGGTAGCTCACGACGACCCTGTAGTCCTCGTTGCAGTGGACGGCCTTCACGGCGTAGGCGTGGTTGCCCCTGAGCAGTATGAGGCCCTTCTCGGGCATACCGTAGCCCAGCGGGTGCTCGTTGTCTATGTTCACCTTGAGCGTGGAGCCCGGGCAGTGGAACTCCTTGGGTCCCAGCTCCTTGACGGTGTTCTGGACGGGGACACCCAGCTTCTCTGTGGCGAACTCGCAGCTCTCGTATAGGCAGAGTAGGCGGCCGCCCTTCTCCACCCACTCCTTCACCTTCTTGACCCCCTCCTCGCCGATGCCCGTCTTGTACTCGGGTGGAAGGACGGGCGCCGTCATGGCTCCCTTGAACCTCTTCTCGTAGTACTCCTCCACCTTCTCGCCTGTTATTAGGGCAGGCGGGTCGCTGGGAAGGATCAGGACATCGTATCCGTCCAGCCCCTCCTTGACCTCCTTGTCCATGACTGTCGTGTACTCGAAGCCGTACTGCTCCAGGAGCCACCTGGTCCAGCCCTCATCCATGTTGCCGCCCCAGTGCCTCTGGTACATGGCGACCCTGAGGGGTTTAACGGGTTCACACTTGAAGCCGGGCTCGGCATCCAAGCCGATGAACCTCAGATGTGTGCCCCCGGCCACCTTCCTCAAAGTCCTCTCCTTACCCTGCTCAGGGACGTAGAACGATCCCTTGGGGAGCCTTGCT
>DASWLJ010000156.1:0-1565 GCA_036396185.1 Bathyarchaeia archaeon
CGGTCCCCGAGTACGGGTGCCCAGCCCAGTACGGCCCCAAGTTCAACCCCAAGTACACGTACGTCTATGACTGCCTTGGGCACGAGGAGCCTTCAAGGAACCCCAGCATCTGGCAGTGCGTCAGCTGCCACAAGTGCGAGGAGACGTGCCCCTACGAGGTGAGCCCCATCCACTTCATAGAGACCATGAAGCAGCTGGCCCTGGAGGCGGGCTCCACACACGAGAGCGTCGCAGCAGAGCTTGAGCAGGTGGTGAGCACGGGGTACGCTTTCCCGTTGACCGCTAACGCGGAGAGGCAGAGGCAGGAGCTGGGCCTAGAGCCTCTGAAGGCGACGGAGGAGCTGAGGAGAATCGCAGAGGCGACGGGGCTGCTCAGGCTGCTGGGGAGGCTGAGGAAGTGAGGTTCAGCTTTTTCCGCGGCTGCTTCATCCCGGTGAGGCTGCCTCACATCGAGAAGGTGGCCGCTATGATCCTCCCGGAGCTGGGCGTGGAGCTCTCGCCCGTGGAGGGCTTCACGTGCTGCCCGGAGCCCATAGGCTTCACGGTGAACCACCCCCTGACGGGGCTTGCCGTGAGCGCCAGGAACATAGCGCTGGCCGAGGAGCAAGGCCACGATATAATAACCCTGTGCAACGGGTGCACCTATACGCTGAAGCAGGCCAACGAGACCCTGAAGGCCGACCCGGAGCTGCGGGGCAGGGTGAACGAGGTGCTCGCAGGGACCGGCCACCAGTTCAGAGGCACGGTGGAGGTGAGGCACTTCGCCCAAGTCCTCGTGGACCAGATAGGGCTGCACAAGATAGAGGATAAGGTGGAGAGGCCCCTCTCGGGTCTGAGGGTGGCCAGCCACACGGGCTGCCACATTCTGAGTCCACCCGAGGTCATGGGCTTCGACGACCCTCAGGTCCCCATGAAGCTGGACGCGATGATGGAGGCCCTCGGGGTAACGCCGCTGGACTACGCGTATAAGACGCAGTGCTGCGGCTGGACGCTCAGCAACTACGGGGACAGGAACGGCGCGGCCAGGCTCCTGGGAGACAAGCTCACGGCCATGCACGCGGCCGGCGCAGACTCGGTGAACGTCATCTGCCCCCAGTGCCTGGCCCAGCTGGACACTGGCCAGATGCTGGCGGCGCGCGCCCTCAAACTTGAGTTCAGGCTACCAACCCTGTTCTACCTCCAGTACCTGGCCCTGGCAATGGGGTACAGCTTGGAGGAGGCGGGGTACGACAAGCACAGGGTCAGGGACCCGGGGTTCGAGGAGAAGCTGGGGAGGATACTGGCGTGATCGTGACCACGACGTGCATCTACTGCGGCGTCGGTTGCCAGCTGAACCTCCACGTCGGGGACGGGAAAGTAGTATCTGTCACACCGGGCAGCACGGGGCCGGGGGAGGGCAAGCTGTGCATCAAGGGGTGGAGCGCCCACGAGTTCATCCACCACCCGGACAGGCTTACCACGCCTCTCATCAGGGAGGGGGACGGCTTCAGGGAGGCTTCCTGGGACGAGGCCCTGGGCCTCGTGGCCTCCAGGCTCAGAGAGATCAGGGACGAGCATGGGCCCGA
>DASWLJ010000157.1:0-6378 GCA_036396185.1 Bathyarchaeia archaeon
CCTCCTGAACAGCCAGAACACGTACTACATAATAGACGCCCACGTCATCTCGGCGCCCCTCGTCAAGAGGTACGGCCTTGAGGCCCTGCCCATGGGGTACATCATCGCGGGTGAGGGCTGCGTCGCCGGCTACGTCGGCCAAGCCAGGCTCATCAACTACAGGCACCCAGAGATCGCCGTAGGGTACAGCTTGGCGGCTGAGACGCTGGGCATGAGGTTCGTGTACCTAGAGGCGGGGTCTGGGGCCAGAGAGCCCATACCTCCCACGATGATCGGCGCGGTCAAGAAGATCCTAAGCGTCCCGCTGATCGTCGGCGGCGGCATAAGGTCCCCCGAGGCGGCTGCTGCGGCCAGCAGGGCTGGCGCGGACGCCGTTGTGACCGGCACCCTCGTCGAGGAGGAGGGCCAGGTCAGGGAGAAGATCGGCGCCATCGTCCAGGCCATAAAGAGGAAGCCCTGACACGCTTCACATGCGGCGACGGCCCGGGTAAAGGTAAAGAGCCCGTGGCACCCTAATTATCATCCGACCCAGAGACCAAAGGATAGAGCAGTTTGATACAGGTCGAGATGCCCCCAGCCTACGAGAGGTACTTCACGGAGCTTGAGGAGAAACTCAACAAGCTGTACGAGGTGGCCAAGGAGGCCAGAGTGAAGGGTCTGGACGCGGCCCTTAAGCCGGAGCCCGAGATAACCACTGACATCGCGGACCGGATTGAGAAGCTCATAGGGCCGCCCGGGATCACCCAGAGGATGAGGGAGCTGGAGGGCATGAACCGCCAGGATATGAGCTTCAAGATAGCCACGGAGATCACCCTCGGCAGGTTCGGCTCCATGGGGAGGGAGCGGGCCGCGGACCAGGCCATAAGGACAGCCCTCGCCATCATGACGGAGGGCGTAACCATAGCCCCCATAGAGGGCATCCCCAAGATCGTCATCAAGCAGAACCCGGACCGCACCGAGTTCCTCAGCGTCTACTTCGCCGGCCCCATCAGGCCGGCTGGCGGCACAGCTCAAGCCCTCACCCTAGTCATAGCCGACGTAGTGCGTAGAAATCTCGGCCTTGAGCGGTACCAGCCCAGCGAGAACGTCGTCAACAGGTTCATCGAGGAGGTCCGCATCTACGAACGCAGCGTCAGGCGGTTCCAGTACCACGTCACCGACGAGGACCTGGAGCTGGCAATGAAGAACATCCCCGTGGAAGCCACGGGGGTGTCAACGGACCCCTACGAGGCGTCCAACTACAGGGACGTTCCCGGCATCGAGACCAACAGGCTCAGGGGCGGAGCCCTCATCGTCGTCGTGGACGGCGTAGTAGGGCGGGCCCGCAAACTCTGTGGCGTATGCGAGAGCATAGGCATCGAAGGCTGGGAGTGGCTCAACAAGCTGGGCAGGAAGAAGGCCGGCAACGGGGACGAGGAGAACAAGAAGCCCACGGCCGCCTTCATGGAGGAGATCATCGTAGGCCGCCCAGTGTTCAGCTTCCCCAACACCCCCGGCGGCTTCAGGCTCAGGTACGGCAGGGCGCGGACCACCGGCCTGGCCGCGTGCGGAATCCACCCCGCCACCATGGTGACCCTCAACGGCTTCATGACCACCGGCCTACAGCTTAGGATAGAGCTACCCGGCAAGTCGGCGGCAGTCTGCCCCGTGGACAGCGTTGAACCGCCTGTGGTCAGGCTGAAGGACGGCAGCGTCGTGCGCGTAGGCGACGTGGACACTGCCCACAGGGTCTACGACCAGGTGGACAGGATACTGTTCAACGGCGACGTGCTCATCAACGCCGGGGACTTTATCCAGTTTAACCAGCCGCTGCTCCCCGCCGGATACGATGAGGACCAGTGGAGCTACGACGTAGAGTACGCGCTGGAGGCTGTGGGCGAGAAGCCCGCTGAGGAGCTCACCGGCATCAGCGTAGACAGGATGCGGGGGCTCGTGGAGGATACCATGAACCCTCCGTCGCCGGAGGAGGCCCTCGCCCTGACGAGGATCGACGCGCCCCTCCACCCAAGGTACACCTACGACTGGTCAAAGGTCACCCTGGAGCGGCTGCTGAGCCTCAGGAACAGCCTGGCCGAGAACTGGGGAGCCCAGGAGATAAGGCTGGGCCCCGAGGACAAGGAGACCCTGGAGAACCTTCTTGTGCCCCACGGCTCCAAGAAGGGAGGAGTGGTCCTAGACGACGCGGCCCCCATCCTGGAGAGGTGCCTGGCCCTGAGTAAACGATACGTGGAGGCGAAGGAACCGGAGCCCCTCGCCCAAGTGAACGCGTGGGCCGGGTTCAGGGTCAGGGAGAAGGCCTACGTCTACGTGGGCGCACGCATGGGCCGCCCCGAGAAGGCCAAGGAGAGGAAGATGAACCCCCTCGTCCACGGCCTCTTCCCGGTGGGTAACGCGGGTGGCCCCCAGAGGGACGTGACCAAGTCCAGGCGAGGAGAGAAGATACGGGTGGAGCTCGTCCAGAGGGAGTGCCCGGCGTGCGGCTACTACTCCACGACGCCTCTATGCGAGAACTGCGGCGGCCTCACCAATGTGATCAAGAGGTGCCCCAGGTGCAGGAGGCCCGTCGAGGGCGATAAGTGCCCAGCCTGCAACGTGGCGCCTGTTGAGTACGAGTCGTTGGAGCTGGACCTGAGGGAGGAGCTGGAGAAGGCCCGGAAGCACATCGGAGGCAGCATCCCGGACAGGATCAAGTGCGTTAAGCGGCTGATGAACGACGCCAGGGTGCCAGAGCACCTGGGAAAGGCTATGCTCCGGGCCAGGTACGACCTCAGCGTCTTCAAGGACGGCACCCTCAGGTACGACCTCACCGACATCCCGCTGACCCACTTCAAGCCGGCTGAATTAGGGGTAGCCGTGGAGAAGCTGCGGCAGCTGGGGTACACCCACGATGTGGACGGGGAGCCCCTTGAACGCCCAGACCAGATGCTTGAACTCATGGTCCAGGACGTGGTGCTGCCCGAGGAGTGCGGCGACTACCTGGTCAAGGCCACGAAGTTCCTGGACGACGAGCTCCGCGACTTCTACAAACTGGACCCCTACTACAAGGTGGAGAACAGGGACCAGCTCGTGGGCCACATAATAGTAGGGCTCGCGCCCCACACATCGGCATCCATAGTGGGCCGCCTCATAGGGTGGAGCAAGGTCAGGAACTGCTACGCCCACCCCTACTGGCACGCGGCCAAGCGGAGGAACTGCGACGGGGACGAGGACTCCGTGATGATGGCCCTGGACCCTCTGCTCAACTTCAGTAAACTGTACCTCCCGAAGCAGAGCGGCGGCCTCATGGACGCGCCCCTCTTCATTATACCTAACCTCAACCCCGAGGAGGTGGACAAGGAGAGCCACAACGTGGACGTGATAGGCAGGTACCCGCCCGAGTTCTACGAGATGACCATGAGGGGCGCCAAGCCGGGGGAGTTCGAGGGACTTGTGGACACCCTGGGCGGGAGGCTCGGAACCCAGGCCCAGTACGCGGGCTTCAGCTACACCAAGGAGTGCACAGACATAAACCAGGGCAGCCACGTGGGTGCCTACAACAGCCTCCAGACGATGCTGGACAAACTTGAGAGCCAGCTCGACCTCACCAGGAAGCTGCGAGCCGTTGACAGCCAGACCGTGGCCCTGAAGATACTCAACAGCCACTTCATGAAGGACATCGTGGGCAACCTCCGCGCCTTCACAAGGCAGGGCTTCAGGTGCAGCAAGTGCAACAAGAAGTTCAGGAGGCCACCGCTTAAGGGCGTCTGCGACAGGTGCGGAGGCTCCATACAAATGACCGTACACAGGGGAGGCATCGAGAAATACCTCGCGCCTGCTACCCGGATAATTGAGAAGTACAACCTAGGCGACTACTACAACGACCGCATAGAGCTCGTCAGGGAGGAGCTGGACAGCATCTTCGTGGACGAGAAGCCTAAGGAGTCCGAGCCCACGCAGTTTAACCTCACAGACTTCATGAAGCCCAAGGGGAAGAGGTAAGAAAACCTTATTATTTCAGCCCCGTGTACCCTTTGGCGAGCAACTATGAGCAAGAAAAAAAGTAAAAGCGGGGCCGGGATGCCCCAGAGCAGCGCCGGCCTCATGAGGTTCTTCCAGGACGAGACCAATGGAGTCAAGATTCCCCCAGAGTTCGTGATTGGCGCATCAGTGGTGCTCATAGCTGCAGTGGTTCTGGCGAGGGTCTTCTTCCCCCTGTAGGCTCGACTGCGTAGCAACTACAGACGCGCATAGCCCACTGTACACCACGATTTTCATTGGAGGAGAGACCTGTGTCAGACGCGGAGCCTAGGAAGAGGAACGTGGTCATTATGGGCATCAAGCCCATCATGAACTACATCGTCGCCTGCCTGACGTTGTTCAACGCTGGCGCCGAGACCATCCTCATAAGGGCAAGAGGAAAACATATCAACAAGGCCGTGGACGCCGTCGAACTCCTCAGGAGGGTGTTCCTCAAGGACGCTGTCATAAGGGACATCAGGGTGGGGACTGATGATTTAAAACGGGACGACGGCAGGGAAGCCCATGTCTCCATAATCGAGATAACCCTCTCACCCAGCTAAGGCAGCCTTTTAAATCGACGGGACACCCTCAAGCTGAGGGTGTCAGGTTTGACTTATCCAAAGATCAAGGTAACTCCGCCCGGACCCAAGGCCAAGAGGATCGTTGAACGGGACGCGGCGGTAATTTCACCCAGCTTCGGCCGGGCCTACCCGCTGGTCATCGAGCGGGGCGAGGGAAACATAGTCGTCGACGTGGACGGCAACGAGTTCATAGACATGAACGCGGGCCTGGCCGTCTGCAGCGTCGGCCACAGCCACCCCAAAGTCATCAAGGCCATCAAGGACCAGGTGGACAAGTTCATTCATTACAGCTACACTGACTTCTACTACGACGGCTACGTGAACCTTGGCGAAGTCCTCCACGACCTGGTGCCCGGTAAGCACAAGAAGAAGTTCTTCTACGGCAACAGCGGCGCCGAGGCCATAGAGGCAGCCATGAAGGTGAGCCGCTGGCACAGCCAGAGACAGGGTCTGCTGGCGTACATCGGCAGCTTCCACGGCCGCACCATGGGTGCCGTCAGCTTGACCGCGTCCAAGCCCTACCAGAGGAGGCGCTTCAGCCCACTGGTGCCCGGCGTTGAGCACATCTTCTACCCTTACTGCTACAGGTGCCCGTTCCACCTGGAGTGCCCCGACTGCAACTACGCCTGCGTGGACTATATAGACGAGTACCTGTTCCACAAGTATGTGCCTGCAGAGGAGGTGGCCATGCTGCTGGCCGAGCCCATCCAGGGCGAGGGCGGCTACGTGGTGCCCCCCGACGGCTACTTCAAGAAGCTGAAGAAGCTGCTGGATGAGAACGGCATCCTGTTCGCCGTGGATGAGGTCCAGTCGGGCATCGGCCGCACGGGCAAGTGGTTCGCCATAGAGCACTGGGGCGTGGTCCCTGACATCGTCTGCATGGCCAAGGGAATCGCCGCGGGCATGCCTCTGGGCGTCATGGCGTCCCGGGCGGACATCCAGGACTGGACCCCGGGCAGCCACGCATCCACCTTCGGAGGAAACCCGGTGAGCTGCGCAGCGGCCCTGGCCGTCATCGACATCATCAAGTCCGAGAAGCTGCTGGAGAACTCCCGGAGGGAGGGCGCCTACATCAAGAAGCGGCTGGAGGAGATGATGGAGACGCACCCCATGATGGGCGACGTCCGGGGAAAGGGTCTGATGGTGGGCGTGGAGCTTGTCAAGGACAAGGACACCAAGGAGTACGCCAAGCAGGAGACAGAGGACGTGATGATGGAGTGCTTCAGGCAGGGCCTCGCCATCGTCAACTGCGGCGTCAACGTCATCAGGTGGATGCCCCCGCTGACCATCACGCGCGACCTCGTGGACCCCAGCCTAGAAATATTCGAGAAGAGCCTCAGCAAAGTAGAGAAGGGCAAGTAGCCCCCTTTTTTTCATACTACTTTATTGATCAAGCCGTTGTCTGTCGATTACTCTGACGTTTAATAATTTAGGCTTTCATCCTACAGGGTTGCAGTCCACACGTTCCAGAGGTCGAGTTATGTGATGAGGCTCGGCGTCGTCACTTCTTGGTGATCACGATCTTCGTGAAGGCTCCGCTGCTCAGCTGGATGAGGCCATCGAAGGGCTCCCTGACGTTCATGTACTCCAGCTGAACCTGTGAGCCCGCCGTGAGGTCCATGGCCTGCTCGGCGTGCTCCCTCCACAGGCTCACCCGCGCCTCCCCCGTGCCGTCGTCGATCCTGAAGTTGGTGACCGTGGCCGGGCCCCTGGCCGTGTCTATGTCACGCTGAACCGGGTCGTCCAGCAGCTGGCCCTGCACAGTGACGTTCTTCTGGTCCTCACGGAGGTCGACGAT
>DASWLJ010000158.1:0-15877 GCA_036396185.1 Bathyarchaeia archaeon
GTAGGCTCCGCACCAGGGACCCCATGTTCGCTGAGAGCCTCAACAGGGTAAACGTCCGGTACAGGAACCTGCCGGCGGCTACGCCCCTCCGCCGCATAGGGTCAGACCACGTGGGCAGGCTGATCATGGTCAGCGGCATCATCGTGAGGGCGTCATCCATGACCCCGATGGTGGTGAAGGCCACTTTCAGGTGCCCCGCCTGCGGCGAGCTCAACCACATAGAGCAGAGCGGCCAGATTCTCGTGAGGCCCCAGAAGTGCATAGCCTGCGACAATAGGAAGGGCTTCGAGCTGGTGCCCAAGGAGTCCGTGTTCATAGACTGCCAGACCGTCAGCATTCAGGAGCGGCCCGAGGACCTGCCCCCGGGTCAGCTTCCCAGGTCCATCAACATCGAGCTAAAGGACGACCTCGTAGACTTCGTCCGCCCCGGTGACAGGATCACCTTGACGGGCTTCATCAAGCTCCTGCCAAGGTACGGCCGCGGCGGAGAGCTCCGCACCTTCGACCTCCAGGTGGACGCCAGCTACGCGGAGGTGAGCGGCAGGGAGATGGAGCTCGTGGATGTCACCCCAGAGGAAGAGGAGGAGATACTGGAGCTCTCCAGGGACCCATGGATACACCAGAAGCTCCTGAGCAGCATAGCACCCAGCATCTACGGCAACGAGCACATCAAGGAGGCGGTCCTGTACCTCCTCTTCGGAGGCGTCCTGAAGGAGCTTGAGGACATGAGGATCAGGGGGGACATCAACGTTCTGCTGGTGGGTGACCCCGGTACGGCCAAGAGCCAGATACTCAGCTTCGCCGCCAAGGCGGCGCCGAGAGGCATCATGACCACGGGTCGGGGAAGCACAGCCGCGGGCCTCACGGCGGCCGTCGTGAAGGAGGGCGGCACCGGAAACTTCATCCTAGAGGCCGGAGCCCTAGTCCTGGCCGATAAAGGGATCTGCTGCATCGACGAGATCGATAAGATGCGGGAGGAGGACCGCGGAGCCATACATCCAGCCATGGAGCAGCAGATAGTGCCCATCGCAAAGGGGGGCATCGTGGCCACCCTCAACGCTAGGACCAGCATCCTGGCCGCAGGCAACCCTACCCTTGGTCGCTACAACCCCTACCAGACAATCGCCCAGAACATCAACCTACCTGTGACCATCCTGAGTAGGTTCGACCTCATATTCATCCTCAAGGATCAGCCGGACAGCTCCAGAGACGCAGACATGGCGGAGCACATCCTGAACCTGCACAGGGTGCTCACAAGCGGCGAGCCTCCTCTCACAGTGGAGCTGCTCAAGAAGTACGTCAGCTACGCCAAGAAGATCAAGCCAGCCATCACAGACGAGGTCGTAGAGCGGTTCAAGAGCTTCTACGTGAAGATGAGGACTGCCAGCATCGAGGGCGGCGAGGCCGCGGCCGTGGCCATAACAGCTAGGCAGCTGGAGAGCCTAGTCAGACTCGCCGAGGCCAGAGCCAGAGCCCACCTCAGGAAGGAGATAACCGTGGAGGACGCCGAGGCCACCATCAACCTGATGCAGAAGAGCCTGGAGCAGGTAGGCATAGACGTGACCACGGGCCAGATAGACATAGACATCCTGTACACGGGCAAGCCCAGGAGCCTCCAGAACCAGCTGCAGAAGGTGCTGCAGGTCATCGGGGAGATGGAGAGGGTCAGCGGCAGCGTCAGGGACGATGAGCTATTCGAGTCTCTGCAGAGCGAGCACGGGATAGCCAGGTCCGAGGGAGCCCGTCTGATCGGTGTCCTCATGAAGGACGGAACCATATACTCGCCGAGGCCGGGGTACTACAAGAGGACCAGCTGAGGCTCCTCCTTTCATTAAGGTGCCACCTTTTTAGTTATTTTTAGGTGAAAATGATAAATAAAGAGGGACGTTGAAGCTGATCATGTGAGCTACCTGTTCTACTGCAGCGACGCCACTGAGCGCGAGTGCCTCCGAAACGGCCTCTTCGGGAACAGTAGCAGGTTCTGGGACCAGGTGAAGGGCATCAAGGTGGGTGACCCAGTCTTCCTCTGTAACCTAAGCAACGGTAACCTCATGGGGCCATTCAAGGCGTCCTCGGAGCCCATGATCCACAGGGACCCCTACGCATTCATGGGCTCAGGCACTTACCCTGCGCAGGTGGAGGTAACCTGGACCAAGGTCCACGTGATAAAGCAGGCATCCAAGGCCCTGCCATTCCTCAGGGGTAGGCTCAGGTGCCGGCTCACACCCAAGGAGACCGTGAGGGTCTTTCAAGCTCTTCACGAGGCCCAGTTCATGCAGCTAAGCGGCTGGCTCTGATTGGAAACTCTTAAAGGGGCAGCGACGCGATACGTCTCCTATCAGGGAGACAGACGGGTTTGGGCATCAGAGTCGCCATCACGGGTGTGGGGAACTGCGCCTCCGCCCTAGTACAGGGTATCGAGTACTACAAGGACGCTAAACGCGACGAGGCCGTCCCGGGGGTGATGCATGTCTACTTCGGTGACTACCACATAAGAGACGTTGAGTTCGTGGCAGCATTCGAGGTAAACAGACAAAAGATCGGTAAGGACCTCAGCGAGGCCATCTGGGCCCACCCCAATAACTGCGCCAAGTTCGCGGATGTACCCGAGACCGGCGTCATTGTTCAGCCTGGGCCCATCATGGACGGTGTGGCCCCCCACATGTTCGAGAGCTTCCACGCGGACAAGAACTTGGAGCCTGTGAACGTGACCGACGTGCTCAAAGAGTCCAAGGCCGACATGCTCATCAACTACCTGCCCGTGGGGAGCGCCAAGGCCACTGAGCACTACGCCCAAGCCTGCCTGGACACAGGATGCGCGTTCGTCAACTGCATACCCGAGTTCATAGCCAGCAGGCCTGAATGGGCCAAGAAGTTCACGGACGCTGGGCTGCCCGTGGCGGGGGACGACATCAAGAGCCAGGTCGGAGCCACTATACTCCACAGGGTTATCGCTAAGCTCTTCTACGACAGAGGCGTCCTCCTCGACTCCACTTACCAGCTTAACATCGGCGGCAACACGGACTTCGAGAACATGACGGTCGAGAACCGGCTTAAAACCAAGCGCATCAGCAAGACGGAAGCCGTGCAGAGCCTAATACCCTACAACGTGCCCACCAGGATCGGGCCAAGCGACTATGTGCCCTTCCTGGGCGACCACAAGGTGTGCTACATCAGGGTGAACAGCCACAGCTTCGGCAACCTACCCATCATCCTGGACGCTAAACTTGTGGTTAACGACAGCCCCAACAGCGCGGGTGTGGTCATAGACGCTATCAGGGCGACGAAAATAGCGTTAGATAGGGGCATAGGCGGGCCCCTGCTGGGTATATGCAGCTACAGCTTCAAGCACCCGCCTAAGCAGGTGCCGGACGACCAGGCTCACCAGTGGGTAGAGGACTTCATCTCAGGGAAAGTGGAGCGCTAGGGAAGCCAGAGCCTGAACTCAGCCTCAGCCTCCTCAAGGTTTCCTGAGGCGTGGACGAGGTTCTCGACGGCCCTTCCCTCCGCCGTACTCTTCTCTATGCTGTCTATCCCAAGATCGCCTCTAATTGTGCCCTTCTCAGCTGTAGCCGGATCGGTGTACCCTGTGACTCTACGAACCTCAGATATGGCGTCCTCCCCACCGATCCTTATGGCTAGGACGGGTCCGCGGCTGAAGTATCTTCTTAGGTTCACCAGCACCTTCTTCCCGTGGGCCTCAGGGTCCTTAATCGAGGGCACAGCCTTCTGGGCTTTTAGGCCGACGGACATGGCCATCGAGTCGGGGTAGTGCTTCTTCATCTGGGCTCCGTCGATCTTCTTGTATAACTTCATGTCTAGGGCCTTGAGGCCAGCTTCCTCGTAGTACTTCAACACTGTGCCTATCAGGTTCCTCTCTAGAGCGTCGGGTTTGAGGATGACTAGAGTCTCCTGGTACATTGGGCTAGGGATGGGTGAGCTACGATATGGGTTTAACGGTTAAAATAAAAAAGTTAGAACATCTCACCGGCTAGGTCCCCGGTTCCTTGCGCGGGTAGTCCGAGAGCGTCTTTATTTGTTCTCGGTCTAGGACTATGTTGTTTTTTAAGTACTCCTCATGCCCCTGGTCGTACCTCGTGGGTACCTTGGGGTCAGCTCTGAGGATCATGTGCATCTTGAGGGCGCCTGGGCCGAGACGCGTCACGTAGTCACATCCAGGTACGGGGCACTTGAACCGATCTACGTGGTCCCCGTTCTCTGTGAGGACCACGTACTTCTGCAGTTCCTTAGGGATGTTTAACAAGTTACCCCCATATAATTGGTTGGATCGAGGGATATTATATGCGTTACCCTCACTCACAACTAAATTTATCATTAATTTACATAATGTGACATACATTTCCCACTGAATAAAATAGTATAGAAAATAGGTGTCTATGAGCAGTATTAACGCTGCTTGAGGTTCCAGGCCGCTGTCCACTTAAACTTTCGTGGATCACGATGCATGTTCAGTGTGCTCTTCCGGCACTTTGAGCCACAGAACCTGAGGATCCTACCATCTCTCCTCACGAACCCTATGCCCGTGCCTGGGGCGATGTCCTTACCGCAGAAACTACACTTGTGGGTCTGGGGCATCACGGTCTACCTACCTGATCTTCCTGGCCTCGCGCTCAGTCTCGCGCAGAAGCAGCGTGTCGTCGATCCTCACGGGGCCTTTAACGTTACGGGTGATGATGCGTCCCTTGTCTCTGCCTTCCTCAATCCTGACTCTTACCTGCATGACCTCGCCCGTCAGCCCGGTCCTTCCTAGGATCTGGATGACTGTGGCAGGTGTAAGTAAGTCAGAATCTTGGCTCATCTTACTTCACTAGTTCCTGGACTTTCTTGATGATCTCGGCGACAAGGCCTTCAGCGTCGCCGGTCTCCTCTATGGCGGCCGCTGCCGAGCTCACGGTGATGCCTAGGGCTTCACCGATCTTGTTCTTGTCCGGGACATAGACGTAAGTGGCCTTCCTCTCCTCGCAGAGGAGCGGCAGGTGTGCCACGATCTCCGGTGGCTGGACGTTCTCGGCGATGAGCACGAGCTTGGCTTTGCCCCTCTCGATACTCTTGGTAGCCTCGTTGGTGCCTTTCCTGATCTTTCCCGTCTCTGACGCTATCTTGAGAGCTTCGTAAGCCGCATCCGCGACCTCTTTAGGTACTTCGAACCTGACGTAGAAGGGCTTCGAAGGATCTACGTTTCTTGACATATCATTTCCCTCAGGGTACATACCCATACAATCTCGTTCCTTCTTAAACGTTCCGCCCGTTAACAGATTCATGTGAATTACTTGTGGGTGTAGTAGGCGACGAATGGATCAGTCGAGTCCACGCGGCAGAACCCGAACCTTTCGAACTGGATCATTTCGTCTACGCCGAGTTTCAGGCACCTCGCCTCAACCAGGCCGAGGGCTTTCGACGCGTCGGGCATCACGACGACGCCCTCAACGCCCTCGCCCTCTGGAAGCCAGTGGATGAAGGGCGCCTGAGCCCCCCGGGCTACCTGGTAGTCGTGTGAGTGGTACCTCGCCTCAACAACCTCGCGCCCGATGGACGTGAACTCGACGTTCATGGCTCCCATGATCCGCGCCATCCCTCCCACCTCAAGCCTCTCCAGGTCGTCACCCGATATTCTGATGCTGAGCTCTCCATCAACCGGGGTCACAGTGTAGTCTCTGGTTCCGCGCTCAGGGTGATCAGGGTGTAGCGGCAGGTGAGCCACCTGTGGCCCAGGTACGCCTGTTACCGTGAGTCTGACGGGGTCCTTGACGAAGAAGTACCTGTCGGCGGTGGGCTCGATGAGCCTCCTGTTCTCGGCTGCTATGTTGTCCCAGCTGATAGTGACGTTAACCGGCTTGGGGCCCACGTGGATCATGATGGCCCGTATCGTCTCGGGCTGCAGGCCTCTTTTTCTGAGCGCCCTCAGGGTTCCCAGGCGGGGGTCGTCCCACCCCGAGTACGTGCCTTCGTCGATGCCTCGCCTCATCTTGCTCTTGCTGAGGATGCCCACCTCCAAGCCGAGGCGGCCCACGTTGATGACCTCCGGGCTCCTCCACCCGAGGTGCCTGTGGAGCCACTGCTGCCGGATGGAGTTTACGTCGTGCTCCTTGCCGCGGATGATGTGGCTGACCCCCATGAGGTGGTCGTCTAGGCCGCAGCTGAAGTTGTAGAGTGGCCACACGCGGTACCTGTTGCCCTGGAGCGGGTGGGGCTGGTCGCTTATTCGGAGCGCGGGCCAGTCCCTTATCGCCGGGTTGGGGTGATCCAGGTCCGTCTTGACCCTGACGACTGCCTCGCCCTTCTCGTATCCGCCGTCCAACATCGTCCTCCAGCGCCTGAGCTGCTCCTCCGGGGGAAGCTCCCTGCACGGGCAGGGCCTGCTCGCCATGTACAGCTCCTTGAAGGCTTCAACGTCGCAGGTGCACACGTACGCCTTACCTGTGCCGAGGAGCTTCTCGGCGTACTCGTAGTAGATGGGGAGCCTGTCGCTCTGTACGTACTTCTCGTCTATCGTGACGCCTAGCCACTCAAGGTCCTCCACTATCGCGTCGTACATCTCGGGGATGGGGGGCTTGACCTCTGCGCTTGTGTCCTCGAACCTGAGGATGAAGTGGCCGCCGTACATCTTGGCGTACTCGTCGCAGAAGATGATGGGCTCAGCTGAGCCTAGGTGCAGCGCGCCGTCCGGGTTTGGGGCGAACCTGGTCTTCACCATGGGCCAGGTGTCCACGTTCTCCAGAGGCGGGAGCCGCTTCTTCTCCTCCTGCACCTTCCTCCGGTCCAGCAGCTCCGGGTGGTTCTCCTCTATGAAGCGCTGCTGCCGCTCAGGTGTCCACGAGTTCACCTCCCTGATGGCCTGCTGAATAATGGGCATGACCTCCTTGACGCGCTGCTTGAGCTCGGGGTACTCGGCCATCAGCTTGCCTATGACTGAGCTTGGCTGGGCCTTACCCTCGAACATGGAGGCGTTGTGGGCCGCGTACTTTGTGGCGGCTGCCCTGATCTCTTCGTCACTCGTGGACACGTCTAGTCCCGTGAATTGAAGACTCGGAGGTCATTTATTCGTTTCCCTAGTACTCGCGGTTGACGAAGTAGTCAACGAGGACTCTGAGGTCGTTCTTGGCGTCGCTGTCGGGCAGCCTGTCCAGCATGGCGTAGGCACTGTCCATGTACCTCTTGGCCGCGTCCTTGGCGTACTGTATCGAGCCTGAGGCGCGTAGAGCCTCCACGGCCTTGGCTATTGCGTCGTCGGTGGCGTCCTCGACGCCCAGGACACTCAGAAGAGTATCTCTCTGCTTCTTTTTAGCGTGCGTGAGGGCGTGGATGACGATGAGGGTCTTCTTTCCCTCCCTCACGTCGCTTCCCACCGGCTTGCCCAGCTTCTCCTCGTCGGCGGTCAGCCCCAGGATGTCGTCTACTATCTGGAAAGCGATGCCGGCGTCCCACGCGAACTTGCCGATTGCCTCGACCTGGTCGTCGGGGGCTCCTCCTACTATTGCGCCGACCTCCGCGCAGGCCTTGAAGAGGGCGCTGGTCTTGGCGCTCACCATGGAAATGTACTCGTCCTCTGAGACGTCTTTAACGTCGGGGAACCCCATGTCGAGGGCCTGACCCTGGCAGAGGATGAGGGTCGCCTCGGTGATCTTGTCGAAGCACCTGATGACGTCGGCGGGCCGCATGTTCCGGGGCGCGTGCTTGGCCACTATGTCGTAGACCTTGGCGAAGAGGAGGTCGCCTGCCAGAATGGCCATGGGTACACCGTACTCCTTGTGGACCGTTGGGTGGCCTCTCCTGAAGTCGTCGTGGTCCATGACGTCGTCGTGGACCAGGGTGAAGTTGTGGAGAATCTCGAGGGCGGCTGCGTAAGGCACCGCCTCTGCAGGGTCGCCTCCAACGGCCTCGCAGGACTTCACCGTCAAGAAGGGTCTGAGTCTCTTACCCCCAGCCTTGATTAGGTGTCGCGAGGCCTCGTAGAGGGACGCGGGTCTATCTCCCTTTATCTCACTGTATATGAACGCGTCTATCTTATCGGCGTTCTCGGCCAGCTGCCTCTTGATCTCCTGCTCCCACTTCAAACTGATCCCCGTTCCACTGAATGACCGGGGGCCGCCTGATAAAAGTTTGTTTACCTTCTGGCGTACTCCTCGACGCTGAAGCCTCTGAGCCTCAGCCACTCGGCGGTACGGCCCAGAATAAGGGTCGGCACCTTCTGGAGCTCGCCCAGGTCCTTGGCGCCCACCAGGAACATGACGACCCTCAGCTCCTGGACCAAGTTGTCCACGTGCTCGCTCAACGCTTCGTGGCCCTCCACGGCCTTGACGAGGAAGGGCTTGGCTATCCCAGCCGCGTCTGCCCCGAGCGCAATGGACTTGGCCACGTCGGCCCCCGTCCTCAGTCCACCCGAGGCGATGATCTTCAGGCTGGTTCCCCTGCTGGTCTCGACGATGCTCACAGCCGTTGGTATGCCCCAGTTCCACAGGGCCGCGCCAAGGTACTCCTGACGCTTCTCGCCCACCTCTCTGGCTATGTGGTGCTCCACCGCGGACCAGCTGGTTCCTCCGACGCCGCTCACATCCAAGCCTCTGGCCCCCGCAGCCTCCATCCTCGCGGCGTCCCCGTGGGAGACGCCGCAGCCCGTCTCCTTCATGACGACGGGTACATCGAGGGACGACGTGATCTCCTCGACTTTTCTCAGGATTCCGCTGTAGTTGGTGTCACCGCCCACCTGCACGGCCTCCTGGAGGGGGTTCATGTGGATGGCGAGGGCGTCGGCGTCCACCATGTCCACGCATCTCCTGGCCTCCTCCACGCCCCAGCCGAGACTCAGCTGTGGGCATCCCATGTTTCCCATGACGAAGGTCTTGGGAGCCTTCTCTCTGACGACCGAGAACGTGTGAGCCGTCTCAGGCTGAGCCAGGGCTATCCGCTGGCTCCCCACGCCCATCCCGATGCCCTTCTCCTCCGCCACCGTGGCCAATACTTCGTTGATGCGCTTCGCCTCAGCTGTGCCGCCCGTGATGGCGCTGATGATGAGCGGAGCGCTGAGCCTCTTGCCGAATAGTGTGGCCTCCGTGGATACGTCGCTGAGGTCGATCTCGGGCAGAGCCCTGTGGATGAGCCTCACGTCCTGGAGGCCTGTGCCTATGTCTCCCTCCACATCTTCCTCGAGGCTGACCCTGATGTGTCTCTGTTTCCGGGTTTCTATGCCGCTCATGGTATCACACTGTGAGGACTGTACCAATTACTTTTTCCCCGCGGAGGGCGGCTCTGACTCGCCCGGGCTTCCCCGCGTTGACGAGAACCACCTCGACGCCGGCCTCCGCCGCGGCGGCGGCCTCCCTGACCTTGCCCAGCATGCCCCCCGTCACGTCGGTGTTGAGGGCCTCACCGATCTTAACCATGCCCTCCAGTTCGCGTAGGGAGAGAACAGGGATGAGGCGGGCCCCCTTCACAAGCTTGGGGTCAGCAGTGTACACGCCGTCCACGTCGGAGCCCATCACTATCCTCTCCGCCTTGAGCGAGGAAGCCAGCCTTGCTACGAGCTGGTCCCCCGACAGTATGGCGAAGCCCTGCTGGGTGTCCACGACAGCGTCGCCGTAGAGCACGGGCACCATCCCTGAGCCAAGCAGAGCCTTGACTATGGATGTGTCCACGCTGATTATTCTCTTCGCCTCTGTCGCGATGAAGGATGACGGGGATAGGCTGAATGCGGGTACATTCGCGTCGAGTAGGGCGTTCACAATTATCCTGTTCAGCTCCACCATCGCCTGGTGGGTCTTGGAGAACCCGGGGAGCTGTCTACGCTCCTTGTAGCCTCCGCTTATACTGTACTCCTTGGCGACCGGGTGGCCGTAGCTGCCTCCTCCGTGGACGATGATCAGAGGCTGAGGCCCTGACGAGGCTACCTCCTCGGCCAGTCTCTTGATGTTGGCCGCGTCCGGTGTGAAGGGCTTGTCCTTGTCTGTGACTACGCTGCCGCCCAACTTAAGAATCCGCATTTTCGTCCTCAATCCACCTGCTCTCGACGCCCCTGTCCGTGAGGGTGACGCGGTAGGACTCGCTCTTCCTCTGCCTGATGGCCCTCTCGACGTTTGACAGGTCCTTCTCCTCGGCCACGGCTATCATGCAGCCTCCGCCGCCCGCCCCCGTGAGCTTGGCGCCCAAGGCACCGTTCTTCCTGGCTGTGTGGATCAGGCTCTCCAGCTTCATCGTTGAGACGCCGATGGCTGAGAGGAGGCCGTGGTTAATGTTCATGAGGTCTCCCATCCTAGGGAGATCCTTGGCCAGCAGCGCGTCCAAGCCTCTGGTGGACAGGTCGGCCATCGAGGCCAGTATGTCCTCCATGATCTCAGGGTTCCTCTCCTTGAGGGCGGCCACTTTCTCCACCATCAACCTAGTGGACCTTTTGCGCCGCGTGTCGCCGATTATGAAAGGCATGATGCCCTCCATCTTGTAGTGCTTGAAGCCCGTGCTCCTGTCGAAGCTCATGACGCCGCCGAAGGTGCTCACGTTGTTGTCTACGCCGCTGGGGCTCCCGTGGATTATGGTCTCGCCTTCGAAGGCCAGCTTAGATATCACATCCTTGGACAGGTTTGCGTCGAATAGCTGCTGCACGGCGCCCACAGTTGCGACGCATATGGCCGCCGAGCTTCCCAGGCCCACCGCGATGGGTATCATGGACCTCACCTTCACGTCAACGCCGCCCTCTACCCCCATGTACTCCATTGTCTTCTTGGTGGCTACATTGATAGCGGCCAGGTTGCGGCCACTCCACGCCTTACCGCGCACAGGGTAGTACACGTCGTCCTCGAAGTAGCCGCTGAACCCCAGGTTGTCGGCGTCTATGAATATCTTCTTGTCGTTCCTCTTCTGAGCCAGAACCCTAGCCCGCCGATCTATGGCTAGAACAACGGCCGGGCCTCTGTACACTACGCTGTGCTCCCCGAAGAGTATCATCTTCCCCGGCGCCGTCGCCTCTACCTGCATCACAGTCACTACTCTGCTATCCTGACCGCGGCGTAGCCTACGACGCCGCTGTAATCTCCTATAATGTCTCCGCTGGTGTAGTATGAAAGCAATTCCGCTCCCTTGGCGCCTCTGAGCTTGGAGGTGACCAGCGCGGCCGAGACGGGGCCGTACCCGCATGTGGTCAACCTGTTCTCGTGTACAACCCTCTGGAGCCGCTCCTCGTCCATGGACAGCACGGCGTCGATGATCATCCTGTCCTTCACGTTGGCTGACTGCTGGGTCTCCTGGTGGGTCAGGTCCGTCGAGGCTAGGATGACCACGTTCTTACCCTCCGCGGCCTTGTGGATGGCTTCCCCAACCTCGCGGCTTGTCTCAAGGTCCTGGTAGCCCATGCATATGGGTACAAGCTTGAACTCCCCGTAGATGTACTGGAGGAACGGCACCTGGACCTCAATGCTGTGCTCCTTCATGAACGCTGTTTCGTCGATGTCTATCACGTCGGAGGAGTTGAATATGGCTTTAGCCAGGTTCGCGTCCAAGGGTACTCTCCCAAGCGGCGTCTCCCATGATCCCTCAGCCATCATAGACACGGGTGTACCCCATCCCGTGTGGTTGGGACCGAGCACGATCACTGTGTCGGGCTTCTCCTGCTCCGCCAGAGCCAGGTAGCTGTGAGCGGCAGCCGGACCAGAGTACACGTAGCCCGCGTGAGGGCAGACAACTGAGACAATGTTTCGGGGGGCACGTGCTTTACCGGGTAGTCTCCCCGGGCCCCGTTCGTGACTAAAACATGATTCAATCTGTTTCCTGAGGCGTTCAGGCTGGGCAGGGTAGAAGGACCCTGCGACCACTGGACGCCTGACGCTCAAGGGTGGCACCTACAGGGTGGTTTCGAAGTCCTCTATGGTCGCCCCGAACTCCCCGCTCGCCGGGAGTGTGCCTCTCTCCCTCAGTATCTCGCGGGCCAGCAGCCAGTATGCTATGGCCAGGCTTCTTCGGCCCTTGTTGTTGACGGGTATGACAAGGTCCACGTTCGTGAGGCTGTTGTCTGTGCTGCACAGCGCTATGACTGGCACACCTATCTGGGACGCCTCCTCAACTATCTGCTGGTCTGCGAGGCTGTCGGTGACTATGACTACGCTGGGCTCGTAGTACTCGGAGTACTTGGGGTTTGTGAAGGTTCCGCTTGTGAACCTTCCCGTGAAGGATTTACATCCGAGGACCTGGCAGAACTTCTCCACGGGGCTGCGGCCGTAGCGCTTACTGCTCGCCACGCAGACCTTCGTCAAGTCTATCCTGGACAGGAACTTGGCCGCCGCCTTGATGCGCTCGTTCATCTGCTCCATGTCGAGGACGAAGAGGCCGTCCGGGCGCACCTTGTATATGAAGGGCTCCATGTCCTTGGTCTTGATGCGGGTCCCTATGTGGACTCCCGCGCTTAGTAGTATTTCCTGGGGCAGGAGTAGGTTCTCGTTTACTTCAACTTCCATTAAGCATTACCTCCTTTGAGATCGGGGCTTTCTTTCTCCTCGTAGAACTTTAGTACCTCGTCTATTAGCTCGACGTGGGACAGGAGCATCCTGCGGCAGCAGTACCTGGTGACGCCCAGGTCGTTGAGCACCTGGGCTGGGTTCTCGCCTGCCTCGACGCGGCTGTTGAATTCCTCCCACTTGTCGCCTATGACCTTCCCACACGAGAAGCACCGAACAGGGACTATCATTCATTCTTCGCCTATTGATTTTTACACAGTTTAAGCTACTGCTAAGCTGTGCGTTCTACCACCTTGTCAACATGGAGCCTATTTAAAAATACTTCTCATCCAGCCCTAGCCTATCCTGGCGCCAGCGGACGCCGCCGGGTAGAAGGCTATGGTTGAGTTATAGTCAGGGTCGGCGCCTACGAGGTCGTTGGCGTAGCCCACGGCCTCCCCGAGGGTCAGGCGCTGCACCGTCATGGCCTCAAGCAGGCACAGGAACGCCTCGTCCGTGTGCTCCAGGGAGACCGGCCCGTCCCAGCTCACGTAGGCCGAGGCGCCCTCCTCCACGAAGGCTTCAGCGAGGTCAGTCCCTGTGAGCCCGTCGCACCCCATTAGGACGACAAGGGCGCCGCTGAACCTGTCCTCCATGAAGTGGCGTACAAAGTCTGACCCCACGGCGAACACGTGCTCCTCCTCTAGGCTGGGTCTTGCCTTGTGGACCTCGTCGGCCAGCTGCTCCAGGACGTACTTGTCCGGACTATACTTTTCACCCGTGAAGAGCCACACCATCCCGTGGTTGCACGTGCTGTGGACCCGGAGCACCACGACCCTGTAGGCCCCCATCTTTCGGAGCCGCTCCACTGTGACCTCTTCGCCCCTGAAGCTGTCAACCCTGTATCCGCGCCCTTCCAGAAGCGATGCCATCTCATCGTGGCACCCGGGGTCAGCGGTGTAGAGCGGGTCAATGATCACCGCCCTCCTAACACTTGTGTCGCTTCTCCTGAGCGCGACGTCAAGGTACGACACGGTGGCCAGCGCGACGAACATGAGCAGGGATACCCTGGCCGCATACCAGAGCCTGCTTCCACGGGCCATCAGCCTCATCTGCTCCCGCCGCCTGTTATCCCTACCGTGTATGGGTCAAGGCTGACGCGGTCGTACCTCCACTGGAGCAGGGAGACGGGTGAAGGTGGCGTAGCGGGCCCCCACGATAAACACGGGTTGTTAGCTAAATGCAACCCGAAAATAAATCACGTTCTGTACAGCCACTGTAATCTCAGGCTCCGGCTAAGGGTGGACTCCCCGCCGGCTACTCCTGAACATCCACGGTCACGGGCCGCCCCTTCTCGAAAACCACCCTCAGGCTCTTGAACGCCGCCTCGAATATCCTGATCTTGCCGTACCTCTTCTCCCGGAGCAGCCCCAGCCTCTGAAGCTTCACCAGATGCCTCTCCACGCTGGTGTAGTTGAGGCCCGTCCGGCGGCTCACCTCGCTTATGTTGAGCTCACTGCTCTCCGTCAGCACCTGGAGCACCCTGACCCTGCCCTTGCTGCCCAGGATCTCCTCGGCCCGCCTGTCAGGCTTGTCTCTGCTCAACGATCTGCTTCACCTCCCTCTCCAGGCTCCTGGCGGGCACCCTCTCCAGGCTTATGAGCTGGGTCCGCCCCTGGCTGCTGGCCTGCAGTTTTATGTTGACGAAGTCTAGGCCGCTCAGGTTCTTCAGGTACTTCCAGTACTGTGTGTGGGCCCTGGGGCTCTCGCCGTACTCCTCGCACGCCAGCCTGTACGCGTCCTCGATCTCGCCCGTGGTGCCGTGGGTGACGCTGTGGGCCTGGAAGAACCTGGCCACTCCCAGAAGCACGAGCTGCTCGTGGAGGCTAAGCTGCCTGACCGTCTCCTTCTTGAGGGTCTGGAAGACGCCCATGGCAGCCTCCCTCACGTGCTCGGGCTGGACCTGGTTCGCGTCGCTCGTCTCGGCCACCTTCCCCGAGCCGTGGAGGACATCTATGGCGTACCTGGCGTCGCCGCGCTCCTTGACTGCCAGCTCCGATATGAAGTCAACTATCTCGGGGGGCACCGCGTCCTTCCTGAAGGCCCTCTCCGCGCGGTACAGGAGTATGTCACTTATCTGGCCCCTGTCGTACTCGGGCATCCGTATGACGTTACGCTGGAGGCTACTGAGGGTGCTCTTGTCCAGCTTGGCGAAGACCTCAGGGTCCTTGCTTATGAGTATGAGGCTGAGGCGGCGGGGCTCATCGGGCGCCGCCTCGTGGAACCTTGTGAGGTAGTACAGGGCGTCGCTTCCCTCCTTCTCTATGAGGACATCCACCTCGTCCAGGGAGAGGAGGACCTGGGTGTTGTCCTCGCCCATGATCTGCCTCAGGATGTCCATGAGCTCGTTGGCCGCGTAGCCTCTCTCAGGGAACTCTGGGCGAAGCCGCTTGACGGCCCTGCTTAGGATCATGAAGAGGCTGCCCCGAAGCTCGCGGCAGTTCAGGTGAATGTAGCTGAGCTTGACGCGGCGCTGCGCCGCCCTCTCCCTGAGCCTCCTACCGTAGAACTGGGTCAGGAGAGTCTTACCGCTGCCCACGCCGCCCACTATGACGGCCTTCTGGCTCATCTCGTACGGAGCCGACACCATGTTGTCGAAGAGGGCCTCCAGCATCCTGTACTCCGCGTCACGGTGAAGAACGATGTCTGGCACGTAGCTTACGTCGAGGATGGCCTCGTCTACGAAGATGCTCCGGTACATCTGAGCCCATGGATGCGGTCAGTGGCTGGAGATTTATGCATTTCGTAGGTTGTAACCAACTGTTAGTGGAGGGGTAAGTGAAAGTGGCTCAGTTGTTCCCCAGAACCCTGTAGACCTCATCCTGTTCCACTTCGTTGACGACCTTAACTGATCCGTCTCTCCCCACGATGAGTCGCTCTGAGGGGTCCGCCGTCATCTTGCCGATCACCCTGGCCTTAACACCCGTCTCGGATAGAGCCTTCACCAGGCCCCGGGCCCTTGAGGGGTCCACTACTATGATGAGACTGCCGCTGCTGAGGAGCTTAAGCGGATCAACATTCAGGGTCTCACACATCTCCTTCGTCTCTGGCGCGATTAGCAGCCTGCTCTCATAGACTTTGAACCCAAGGCCTGACGCCTCTGAGACCTCCAAAAGGCCGTTATATACTCCTCCCTCGGTGGGCGTGTGAATGACGTGGACTCCATCTACTTTACTCGCCTTGAGGGCCTCCGGGACGACGCTGATCTGTTTAAGCATCTCTGCGGCCCGATCCAGGGTGCTTGGGCTGACAGATCCTTCAAGCCGGTGTCTGAGGTCCACGGCTAGTATACCGGTGCCCTCGATCCCTGCCCCTCTAGTTAGGATGATAGCGTCGCCTGCACGTGCTCCGCTGGCTGCTACGAGGTTCTCCTTGCTGAC
>DASWLJ010000159.1:0-1850 GCA_036396185.1 Bathyarchaeia archaeon
TGCCTGGTGCCCCAGGGGACCGGCCTCCACCTCTCAGCGGCCATGGGCTGGTTCGTGCCGAAGCCAGGCTACCCCAACAGCGTAGCCCCGTGGAAGAGGCCGCTTATGAACATGGGGCCGCTCATCGTGACCGTGGACGGAGCCCCGGTTCTCCTCGTCGGAGCGCCCGGCTCCCGCCGCATAATAGAGAGGAACATCCAGGTTGTCCTCAACGTCCTGGAGTTTGGCATGGGACCTCAGGACGCTGTGGCGACGCCCACAGTGGACGCGAGTGGCGCAGAGACCCTGGTTGACTCACGCATCTCTGAGGGATCGGTGAGGCACCTAGCCTCGCTCGGGCACACCGTGAAGGTGGTCGAGGAGGGGCCCGGCATGTCATTCTTCGCCCGCCCGTCAGCCATCCAGATCAACAGGGAGGCCGGAATGCTGAGGGGAGGCGTAGACCTCTTCAGAAGGTCAACCGCGCTGGGCCTCTGAGAGGAGTCTACCACTTGTTACTGTGGACCCTCTCGGGATTGTAGTTCTGCCTCGGCGGCTTCTGCTCGGAGGGGTACCCTAAGGAGACTATGCAGAGGGGTGTCACGTGGTCGGGTATGCCAAGGAGCTTCCTCGTGTCCGTTATAAGCTGCTTCGACGGATGGATGCCCAGCCAGACGGCCCCGAGCCCCATGGCGTTGGCCGCTATGAGCAGGTTCTCTGTGGCCGCGGAGCAGTCGTGTAACCAGAAATCCGTCTCCTGAGCCGAGTTGTCGCCGCAGACGACGACTGCCAGGGCAGCAGTCTCCAGCATCTTGCTGTACTGGTGGTACTCCGGCACCTTGTTCAGGGTGGCCCTGTCCCTGACGACTATGAAGTGCCACGGCTGCCTGTTGTGTGCCGAGGGCGCCGCCATGGCCGCCTCAAGCAGCTTCCTGAGGGTCTCGTCGCTGACGGGCTTATCCGTGTATTTCCTGACGCTTCTCCTAGTGAGTATGGCTTCCAGCGCTTCCACTTTCATCACCTTAGCAGGCTTTTCTCGGCTTCACCGAGTTTAACCTTTGCGCGCTCAAGGGCGCCCATCCTGGCGGCGCGCCTCTTCTTCTCCTCGGCCAGTTTCTTGCGCTGATTACCGATCATGATCTTGACGGCGCTGGGCGCGGGCCCGCCTGGCAGGCTTCTCCTGTCTACGTTGCTCACAGGGTCCAGCGCGGCCTTCAATTCACCAGCCTGAACGGTGAGGGGCCTGCCCAGCACCTTCACCGAGGCTTCCTCAACCATCGAAGGCGTTATGTCTTCGGACCTGACGCCGTCCCTGATGGCGGCGAGGGTGACCTCCACGACAACGTCGTGGGCTTGCCTGAACCCTACGCCGTGAAGCCTGACCAGGGTGTCGGCCAGCTCGGTCATGGTGGAGTAGCCCTCTCTGAGCCTCTGAAGCATGTTATCTCTCATGGGCGTGAGTGTCTCCACGAGGCCGCCCATGACGTTTGTGGCTCCAACGGCGGTGTCCAGGGCTGCGGGCTCAAGTAGCACCCTGTCAACGATGTGGGTGTGGGCGGTGCCCTTCATGCTGGCCACCACGGACACCATGTTGCCTATGGACTCCGAGGAGTAGCTCTTAACCTGCTCAAGCACCAGAGGGTTCTTCTTCTGGGGCATGATGCTGCTGGTCCCCGCATACGCCTCGTCGAAGTCCAGGAGCCTGAACTCGTCGCTGCTCCATATCTGAAGGTCCTCGGCCAGCCTGCTCAGGTTGTTCATGTGGATTGCGACGGCTGCCGACAGCTCCATGAAGTAGTCGACAGCGGCCACCGCGTCCTGGGTGTTCTCAACGAGGCCGCTGAACCCGAGGAGCTCCCTGACCCTGTCCC
>DASWLJ010000160.1:0-16927 GCA_036396185.1 Bathyarchaeia archaeon
TAGGCCTTCATGAGGTTTGTGCGTATCAGGAACTCGTTGGCGGAGTATATTCCCTTCAGGTTCTCCCCGGGCACGTTGAGGAACCGGGGGAGGCCGGCGCCGCTCCCGATGAATATGGCGTCGTAGCCGCCCTTGAACAGCTCGCCCACGGTGAGGAGCCTGCCTATGGTCGAGTCCAGGTGCACGTTTACGCCCAGGCTCCTGACGTAGTCCACCTCGGCCTGCACTATCTTCTTGGGCAGCCTGAACTCGGGTATCCCGTACATGAGTACTCCCCCGGCTGCGTGGAGCGACTCGTAGATGTCCACCTGGTGGCCCTTCCTCTGGAGCTCCGCGGCGACTGTGAGCCCTGATGGGCCAGAGCCCACCACGGCCACCCTCCCTACTCCCCGGGGGACGGTCTTCGGCTTCTGTACGCCGTTGTTCCTCTCGTAGTCCGCTGCGTACCTCTCCAGGCGTCCGATGGCCACGGGCTGTCCTTTCAAGCCCTGGACGCAGTTCATCTGGCACTGGTTCTCCTGGGGGCACACTCTCCCGCAGACGGCTGGGAGGCTGTTGGTCTCCTTTATTCTCAGGGCGGCCTCCACGTATCTTCGCTCCTTTATGAGGCCGATGAATCCCGGTATGTCGACGCCCACAGGGCACTCCTTGACGCACTGGGGGTTCCTGCAGCTCAAGCACCTCGACGCCTCTGTGAGCGCCTGCTCCTCACTGTACCCGGTGGCCACCTCGTCGAAGTTGTGTCTGCGCTCCTCGGGCGCCTGCTTGGGCATGTCCACCTGGGGGACCCTGGACGCCACTATATCACCCCCCTCTCCTTGAGAACCATGGCTATCTTCTCCTGGGGCGTGTAGTACCTGAGCCGCGATGTGAGCTCGTCGAAGTCCACCTTGCCGCCGTCAAACTCGGGGCCGTCGATGCAGGCGAACCTGGTGGCGCCGCCCACGGTGACCCTGCAGGCGCCGCACATCCCTGTGCCGTCCACCATGATGGGGTAAAGGTTCACGCTCGATGGGACGCCTCGGGCGGACGCTAGCCCGGCAACCGTCCTCTGTAACGGGACAGAGCCGAAGGTGAAGACGCGGCTCATCTTCTTCTCGTCCAGCAGCCTGCTGACCAGGTCCACGAGCCCGCCGCCGTCCTCCCCGTCGACGACGGTGTACGACTCGTCGCAGGCCTCCCTGGTCTCGTCGACTAGGAACAGGTGGTCGCTGCTTCTGGCCACCTGGACGCAGGTCACCCCGTTGCCTTCGCCGCGGAGGGCCTCGGCCAGGTACAGGTTTACGGCCTGAAACACGCCGCCTGCGACGCACAGCACTTCGCCGTACCCTTTGATGGGTATGGCGTTCCCCAGGGGCCCCGAGAAGTTGAGTATCCTGTCCCCTGCGTTGAGGCTGCCCAGGTCCTTGGTGGAGGCGCCCACCTCCGCGAAGTATATGGTGACCGTCTCCTCCTCGGGCTCGGTCCCCGCGATGGTGATGGGTATCCTCTCCCCTCGCTCATCCGTCCGGACGATGACGAACTGGCCGGGGGCGGCCTTGCGCGATACGGCGGGGGCTCTTACCTTGAACATCTTGACGCCGGGGTGTATATCCCTCCTCTCCGTTACCTCGTACAAGTTAGCGCGCCTCCGCCTCCTGCTCCTTAGAGGACGTGAAGGCATGCGCCGTCCTGTCGACGCGGCCAAGTTCCCGTATCCTGCCGGTGAAGTCCCGCATGTGTTGGGCGAAGTCTCTGGGCATCCCTGCGCTGCAGAAGAACATCTCCAACCTTTCGCCGCCTATGCCCAGGACCTCGAGGGCCTTCTTGGCGGCCTCGATCCTCCTCTCCGCCAGTATGTTGCCGTCCACGTAGTGGCACTGCTCCTTGAGGCACCCTGCGACCACGACCCCGTCGGCGCCGCTGCTGAACCCCTGGAATATGTGGCTGAAGTCGACCCTGCCGGAGCACGGGACGAGGACTATCCTCACATTGGCCGGGTACTCCAGCCTCATGACGCCTGCGAAGTCGGCGGCAGCGTAGCTGCACCACCTGCACGCGTAGACGAGGACAACGGGCCTCTCCGGGTGGGCGTCGCCGGCCCAGGGAGCGGGCTCCAGCACCGCCTTAACGGCCGGGAGCAGCTGAGTGTCCTTGAAGTACCTCAGCTGCATGGCCCCCACGGGGCACTCCACCGTGCAGACGCCGCAGCCCTTGCACGCCTCCTCGGTGACCTCTGGCAACCCCATGGGGGTCCACTTGATGGCGTCGAAGGCGCACCCGCTGGCGCAGGCCCCGCAGCCCACACACTTGTCCGGGTCCAGGACGGCTGTCACCGCCTCGGCCTTGACGAAGCCCCTAGTCAAGGGTATGGAGGCGCGGGACGCTGCCGCCAGGCCCTGTGTGATGCTCTCTGCGACGCCCTTCGGAGAGTGAGCGGCTCCGCAGAGGTAGACCCCGTCGGAGGTGAAGTCCACAGGCCTCATCTTGGGGTGGGCCTCCAGGAAGAACCCGTCCTGGGTCAGTGGGACTCTCAGCACGCCTGCCAGCTCCCTGCCCTCATCGTGCTGTACGAGGGGCGTGGCGAGGACGACCATCCCTGGCTGGATCTCCAGGTTATCGCCCTGCAGGGCGTCGTAGACCGACAGGCGAAGGGAGCGGTCGGCGCCGACCGTGACCGTCGGCTGTTTCTCAGGGGTGTAGTTAACGAACTTGACGCCGGCCTCCAGGGCCTCCCTGTAGAGCGCCTCGAGCTCCACTCCGCTGGCCTGCAGGTCCCTGTAGAGGATGTAGACCTCCCGGGTGGACTCGAGTCTCTTGAGGTGCACCGCGTTCTTCAGGGAGACGCCGCAGCAGACCCTGGAGCAGTATGTACGCCCCTTGGCCTCCATGGAGCCCACGCACTGTATGAAGGCCACCGTGGAGGGGATCGGCGCGCCCAGCCTGAGCCGCTCCTCCAGCTCCAGCTGGGTCACGATGCCCTCGTGGGAGCCGTACTGGTAGTACCCTTGGGGCGTCAAGGCTTCGGCGCCTGTGGCCACGATGATGGTGCCCACATCGGTGGACAGCCTGTTGGCTCCCGACTGGATGGCGACTCTGAAGCTGCCGATGGATCCCTCAACCTTGGCCACCTTGGAGCCGAGGAGCAGGTGTACCTTGTCGCTGCCCTTCACGGCCTCCACCAGGGGCGCCAGGAACTCCCGTGCGTCCCGGCCCGTCGGCAGCAACGTGTGAAGCTTTCCTACGAGTCCCCCCGGCTGTGCCTCCTTCTCGACCAGGTACACCTGGAACCCTTTCTCGGCCAGGTTGAGGGCCGCAGTCATCCCGGCTACACCCGCCCCCACGACCAGGGCCGACGGGGTCACCTCCACCTCCCTCTCCTCCTCGGGCTCAAGGAACCGGGCCTTGGCCACCGCCATCCTGAGAAGGTACTCCGCCTTCTCGTTGGCGGACTCCTTGTCTCTACCGTGGACCCAGCTGTCGTGCTCGCGGATGTTCACCATCTGGAACAGGTACCTGTTCAGGCCGGCTTCCTCCACCGCGGCCATGAACAGCGGCTCATGCGTCCTGGGGGTGCACGCCGCCACCACCACCCTCTCCAGGCCGTGGGCCTTGATGGCCTCCTTGATGTGGGCGATGCCCTCGCTGCTGCATGTGTGGAGGTTCTGCTCCACGTAGACTACCCCGGGTACCTTTTTGGCGAACTCCGCCAATCCGGGGATGTTGATGACGCCGCCGATGTTGGTTCCGCAGCTGCACAGGAACACGCCTACGCGGCTTGACCCGGCGTTACCTGTCACGCCCGTTTGGCCTCCCGCGCCTTCGTGTCGATGGATGAAGCCAGGGCCGCAGCGCCGCTGGCCTCGGCTATGGTGTCGGGTATGTCCTTGGGGCCCTGGGCGAAGCCGCAGACGTAGACGCCCGGCCTGGTGGTGGTGAGGGGTGCGCCCAGCGCGTCTGGTTTCCTCATGAACCCGTACTCGTCCACCTCTACTCCGAGGGTGCCCGCGAGGCTCTCTATTCCCGGTGACGGCGTGAGAGCCGTGCAGAGTACCAGCATGTCGACAGCCACGTTCCTCATCTCGCCGGTCTGGGTTTCCTCGTACCAGAACTGGAGACGCCTCGTATCTGGCTCCTCCCTGATCTCGCCGGGTTTGGCCCTGACGTACTTTACTCCGTACTCGGACTGGGCCCTGTTCACGAACTCTCTGAAGCCTTTGCCGGGGGCCCTCAGGTCCGTGTAGAATATGGTGACGTCCACGTCTGGGGCGTGCTCTTTGGCTAGTATGGCCTCCTTTGTGGCGTGCATGCAGCACACCGAGGAGCAGTAGGGGCGGCCCTCCCTCAGGCTCCTTGAGCCCACGCACTGGATGAAGGCCACGCTCTTGGGGTGCTCTTTGTTGGAGAGGCGTACGAGCTCTCCCCCCGTCGGCCCGGTGGCCGTGATGACCCTCTCGAACTCCATGGCCGTCAGCACGTCCTTGAAGCGGCCGTGCCCGTACTCCTTGATCTCGCCGGGGTTGAAGGCGTCTAGGCCGGAGGCCACGATGACTCCCGCCACGTCCAGCTCCACGGTCTCCTCCTTCTGGCTGTAGTCGATGGCCTTGGACTCGCAGAACCGTTCGCATACCCTGCAGACGCCCTTGGTGTAGTACAGGCAGTGGTCTCTGTCGATGGTGTACACGAGGGGCACCGACTGGGGGAAGGGCAGGTATATGGCCTTCCTCTCGCCGAGGCCCAGCTGGTACTCGTCTGGCACCTTGACTGGGCACTTTGAGGCGCAGACGCCGCAGCCGACGCACTTCTTCTCGTCGACGCCCCTGGGCTTCCTCTTCACCTTGACCTTGAAGTCGCCTGCCTCCCCCTGGACGTCCGTAACCTCAGAGTTTGTGAGAAGCGTCACGTTGGGGTGCCTGTAGACCTCGATCATCTTGGGGGCCAGTATGCATATGGCGCAGTCCATGGTGGGGAAGGTCTTGTCCAGGAGAGCCATCTTGCCGCCGATGCTCGGGGTTCTCTCCACGAGGTACACCCTGTAGCCCATCTCAGCCAGGTCCAGGGACGCCTGGATGCCTCCTATTCCTCCCCCCACAACTAAGAATGATTTCTCGCCCAATTACGCCGCCTCCAGCCTCTCCAGGACCCTGCCGACGGGACTCGCGTTGAACTTGAGGCCCAGCTCATACGCGTCCAGGCCCATGGCTAGGCCGAGGAGCTGGGTCACGTAGAACACGGGGAGGCTCAGGTCCTCGCCGATGAGCCTGCCCACAGCGTCCTGCCTGGAGTCGTACATCTTGAAGCAGAACGGGCAGTTGGTGACCAGGCCGCTGAAGCCCTTCCTTTTGGCCGCCTGGAGCTTGGCCCCTGTCAGTTTGAAGGCGGCCTCGTGGTTGGTCATGATGAGGCTGGCGCCGCAGCAGTCCAGCTTCTCCGGGTAGTAGCTGGCCTCGGCCCCCGTCGCCCGGATGACCTCGTCCAGCATCTTCGGGTCCTCCGGGTCGTCGGTGTACTTTACGTCGCTGGGCCTGATGGCGTGGCAGCCGCAGTGGGCGGCGAAGCTGAGGCCGCTGAGCGGCCTAGTGGCCGAGGCCCTGATCTTCTCGACGCCGATGTCCCTGTGCAGCACCTCCAAGATGTGGTTGACCCTGCTGCTCCCCTTGTACTCCAGGTCCTCGACGGCCAGCTTCTCGTTGACAATTTCCCGCAGCTCAGGGTCGGTGTCCATGTAGTGCTTCACCTCGCACATGGATGCGTAGCACCCGTTGCACAGAGGCAGTACGTCCAGGCCCTCCGCCTCGGAGACAGCTATGTTTCGGGCAGACAAGTAGAACCACACAGAGTCGTTGAAACTGCGTAGGGGATATCCGCAGCAGCTGAAGCCTTCAGGGTACACGAGTTCTACCCCCAGCCGGGGTAGGACGCTTCTCGTGGACATCTCATAGCCGTACTGCTGGGTCTGTATCCAGCAACCAAGGAACAGGGAGTACTTCAAGGCTCGTCCTCCTCCAGGACCATACGCAGGGCCCGGCGGAAGGCCTCCGGGTCCTTTGGGCCGTGGACGCCGGGGAGCCCCAGGCTGTCCCTCGTGTAGCTCTCGAACTCGTCGTCGAGGACATCCTGGGGCTGCTGGATGGCGCCACGTCGCTTCACTGCCTCCATGAGCATGTCCAGCTCCCTGGGGTAGGGGAGGCCTCTCTTCACGGCCAGATTCTGGAGGTAGATTATGATGTCGTAGGGTGTCACCTTCCGCGGGCACCTCTCCATGCACTGGTGGCACTGTGTGCAGCTCCAGATCACGTCTGAGCCTAGAAGGCTCTCAATGTCGTCCCGTTGAGCCATGAGGGCGATCCTTCTGGGCCTTAAAGCTAGGCTTCTTGCTGCGGGACAGCCGCTGGAGCACTTCCCACACTGCGTGCACTGTTCAGAGACCCCTGTATGCCCCTTCCCCCTCGATAACCTGCTGACAGCCATCATTTCGACGCCGATCTCCTGATCTCGAATAGCAACCAGAAGGTGTCGCTCTGAGTAATCGAAGTAAGTGGCATGGAATGTGATGCCCGGCAGTTAACGCACTGTGTAGGCATTTCCACATAGAATGAGTGAATATGATGTCTTTTCATGATATTGTCTTTAAAAAAGTACGTTTTTCATACGAAATTGTATAAAGTAGACTTTTTAAAAGCTGTACTTCGGTGTAGGAGATATGTTTAGTGAGATTATTGGCTTGTGATCTTATAATGTTCAGTATTAAATAGAGGTGTGACGAATTTATTTAATAATATCAAGATAGCGGCCTGGGAAGGCTCACGATATCGTTATTCAGCGGACTCTGCTCTACTCACCTAGAAGGAAATTGAAGTATGGTTTTAATCGTAGACGTTTCCTCAAGTGCGCGAGATCACGTTGAAGGTAACTGAGGGTCTATGAAAATGACGGGATATAAAGAGACCTCGACTAATTTCAAGGACTCGAAGAACGGTCGCGGTTATGATATGTGTCTCTTTTATGTTCTTTCACTACTCTGGAGAAGCATTGCTGGGTAACCACACTTTTTTCGTAGATACGAAACAGGATAAACCGATTCATCGTCTTCCTGGCCGTTGAAAATATAGGAGAAAACGTGTCTAGACAACCAGCGTCGTCAGGGTAGAGCTGACCTTCTCAAGGCGCCTTATCCTCGTGCTGATGACGTCCTTAAGATCCTGCATGTTCTCCGTCTGGACGCGGGCGACGATGTCGTAGACGCCGTAGACAAGGTAGGCCTCCTTCACCTCAGGGATCTCCTTGAGCTTCGCGTGCACAGCGCCCTCTTCACCCGTCTCCGCGTTTATCAGGACGAAAGCCGTAGCCATAACGGGCTCACCGGCATAAAACGAGTGAACAGTCGTATAAAAGACGGCTGATCAGCGTACCTCAACTGGATTTGTTAGCCAGACCCCCCGGGGACTACCGTGTGCACGGGCAAAACCTGTTAATTTTACCCCTTTTTACTCCTGAATATCCAAGTTTTACGCTGGCTAACTTGCTTTTCCAGAGCTATAGGGCTGTCTGCGGACACCTAGATCAAGGCGCCAAGGATCTTTCGAGGTCTCCGGTGCCATAGAGTTCGCTCACCCTTGATAGGTTTAATATCTTACACGACATGATCATTGCGGTGATCGTATTGGGTATGAGGTCCGCCAAGAAGAAGCCGCTTACTAAGAAGGAGAGAGAGGAGAAGAGAAAGAAACATAAGGAGAAGAGGGCCGAGAAGTAATCCTCATGCAGAGTTCTCACGGAACATGTTTTTGTTTCCCTGCAGCGTCTACTGCTTTAAACAAGATTTACTTTCAGGGCATTAACCGCACCATGGTGGGCCCGCCCCTGCCCGGCGCTGACTTGCATATCAAGCTCTTGACGCCGTGTGCTCTAAGATAACGTTCAATCGATCGGATGGGCCTCATCTCTCCTCCAAGCGGATTCACGCATCTGTTTCTGATCAGCTCGGCGAGTAGCTCCAGCATTCCAGAAAACAGTTTTTACCTGTACAGTTAAAAGTGTTCCCAGTCGCTGGAAAAACGCCAGTTAAGGCGTTTAGTTAATACTAGGTTTTTTCATATAAATTTATTTAAATGTTTGTTTTCAGGATAAATATAAATAAGTAATTATAGTAAGTATTTTTGATCTATCAAGAGATCAGTATGTAAACAGAGTTTACACACCCCGCGCAGGGTGAAGCCGCGTGAATCTCCAGAAGCACATGCTGCTGGACGAAGACGGAAAGCGCTATGCCCCACGACGGGGTGAAAGCCCTGCCGTACCCCGACAGGGAATGCAAAGTAGAAAAAGAACAAGATTGATAATTAAGGACGGACGGATCGTTGCATTCGTTCTACTGTTCGGCTCGTTTATCCTCTACTATATCTTCACTCGAATGATGGAGCAGGGTAAAGCCTTCAAGATTAGACGCCTGGCACCCCTAGAGGCAATGCCTGAGGCTGTAGGTCGATGCGCCGAGATGGGTAAACCAATCTACTATATGCCCGGCATCGGTACATCTTTGAGCCTCATAAGCGGAGCATACACTCTAGCAGGCATCACGATACTAGGACGGTTGGCCAGTTTCGCCGCCAAAGCAGGTGTCAGGATCAGACTATTCACAGTGACAATCGACGCTATGCCCCTCATACAGGAGACCCTCAAAAACGCTTACGCCGCTGAAGGCAGAACCGAGATGTATAGTGACGACGACATTGAGCTTATAGCGAACCAGAGTTCACTGGTGTCACGGTACATCGGCGCTGTTCAGAGAGAGAAACCTGCAGCCGCGTGCCTAATCGGGTATCTTGCATACGAGTCCGTGGTGCTCGCAGAGGCAGGCAACCTTATAGGCGCACTGCAAATAAGTGGAACCGTCAACCTGTACCAGATACCGTTCCTCGTCGCCAGCACAGACTACACTCTAATAATGGAGGAGGTCTTCGCCGCCGCGGCAGCCGTGTCGGGCGACGCCGGGGCTGTAGGGCCTATAGCCGCTGAAGACATGACCAAGCTCGTGTCCCTCGGGATAATGATCTTGGGCATGATCCTCGCCCCCCTAGGCATAAAGTTCCTGGTGGAACTACTCAGGATGTGATGACATGTCGTTCGTGAAATCAACGGCTTTCAAGTACATACCCATCCTGGTGTTCGCCATAATCATCGTGGACTACTTCTCAGCCATCACCGGATTAGGGCCCATCTCTGAGTACCTCAGGCAGTTCGCCGTAGTGATCTCAAACATAGCCCTGGGACTGGGCGTAATCAGCCTGTTAAGGATACACGGGAAAAATGTGCAGAGAAGAGTCGAAGGAAGATGGCTCTACAGTATAGTGACAATAGTGACGTTCGTGACGGTGTTCATACTCGGCCTAATCAACGTCAACGGCGAGCAGTACCAGTGGGCGTTCCGAAACGTGTACACTACCCTGGAGCAGACCATGTACGCGAGCACAGGGTTCTTCATCGTTTCTTCAGCCTACAGGGCTTTCAGGGCTAGAAACATCGACGCGGCCCTGCTCCTCGTATCAGGATGCATAGTCGTACTGACAAACGCCCCCATCGGCGAGGTGATCTGGACAGGGTTTCCCGTAATAGGCGACTGGCTTCTTGGGCCAGGCCAGCTGCCGGGATACAGGGCACTGATGCTGATCGCTGGTTTAGGCACAATCGTGTACGCCTACAGGGTGATCACCGGTAACGAGAGAGGGTTCTTCGGCAGAGGCGATTAGATGGCTGGTCTAAACATCTTTGAGAGACTTGACAAGCTTGACAGAAGAGTCTACTACTGGCTGATCGTCATCGTCATAACCTGGCCTCTTCTGACTCCCATCGGGCTACCTATCACCGTAAAGTCTTCAACAAGGTCGCTCTACGATGGCCTGTTAACTGTTCAAGAAGGAGACATCGTACTCATCGACATATTCATGAGCGTAGGCACGTGGGCCGAGTGCATGGGCGGGCTCGTCGCCGAGACGAACACGCTCATCGACAGAGGGGCGAGACTGGTATACATGGGTAACAGCTTTGATGTGTCTAGATCGTGGGACCGTTTAAATGAACTGGTGCCAAGGCTAGCCACGCTGGAGTACGGTAGAGACGTGGTTTTCCTCGGCTACTACGCCGGGGAAGACGCGGCCGCCGCGCAGATGGCCGTAGACATGAGCACCGTGTTCCCAGCCGACCACTACGGCACACCAGTCCAGAACCTGCCCTTGATGAGTGACGCCAACCAAGCCACAGACTTTGCCATGGTCCTATTCACGGCGGAGGGTGAAGGGAAATGGATCCAGCAGTGGGGATCGGGTTACGGTGTACCTGTTGCTGGCATGGGTATCGCTATGAAGGGCTCAGCTCTCGCACCCTACCTCGCGAGCGGGGACATCTTCGGTTTGGCGGTCGGCGTGAGGGGGGGAGCCGAGCTGGAGGCGCTTGCCCGTATGCCCGGTACTGCCACGAAAACCATGGACGCCATCAGCTCAACCCACCTACTGTTCGTGATACTGATAGTACTGGCGAACTTGCCGGTGATATACAGCAAGATAAAGGGAGGAAAGTGAGATGGCGTATCCAACAGACATTTATGGAATACTGGGGCTCTGGGTCGGCGCAGTTCTAACCGTAGCTCTATACAGCTACATGCTGTACAAGGAGAACCCGCTGTACAGGCTGGCTGAACACATCTACATCGGCATCGCCTTCGCCATAACGGCGGTTGTGGCGGTCCAGAACACGAACAGGATCGCCATAACCCCGCTGCTGAAGGGGCAGATCTTCTTCATCATACCGATAATTCTTGGATTGGGCATGTACACCGTCTTCGTGGAGAAGTACAGGTGGATATCGAGGTACTCCATTGCTACACTCATAGGCGTGATGCTCGGCGTAGTGACTAGTGGTACACTGATACCCAACATCATCAACCAGATAAACTCAACCATCACAGCGCCGACGGCCACAACCATGATGGGCTGGGTGAACTTCGTCTACGTAGGCATCGGCACAATATGCTCATTAGTCTACTTCCTCTTCACGATAGAACATAAAGGAGTACTCGCACCCACAGCCAGGGTAGGTCGACTCATCATAATGGTCGGCCTGGGCGTAATGTTCGGCAACACCGTCCTTATGAGGATGTCCATGCTATCGGGCAGGATAGAGTACATTCTACAAGTACTGAAAATCCTACCAATGTAGCGAATCTTCCCCCTTTTTTTGGAGGCATCCGCATAAAATGCTTAACTCGTGCTGAGGGATCGCCAGAAAAGTACCCGTGGAAGTGGTACGCTGGAACGCACTTAACCCCACGACGGGGGGATAGCCTGTTGAGGCGAAAGGTGGTTAACCAACATTGAGGATGTCTCCTTTCCCCAAACGTATCGTGTATGTAGTCTGCCATAGTGTAGAGCCATTTGGTTACCCACCCGCCAGTTTAGGGAATGTAAAAAATGGAGGAAACCAAAATGCTGACGGATGAAGAGATCGAGAAGATAGCTGAAAAAGTACTGCATAAGCTTGTGATCAACGGGATGGAGTATGGGTACCTTGCCCACATGCATGCGGCCACCCAGATGATGGTCGACGATGTTCTATGGTGCCATCGAGTCGGTGACGCCGCTCACATAGACAAAGTACTGTTGACGGGCCCACCTTCTCAGTACAAGCCTAACCCGACGGCCCAGGGGGCTGGGAACCAGGTCACGTTCGCGGCCTACTCCTTCGTACCCAGAAGCCTGAAGAGAGGAGAAACTAGTCCACTGATTGTGTTGCCTCATGGAGGGGTGCACTCGAACTTCAACTCGATGGACTCAAACGTGGTGAGAGAGCTAGTTGAACAGGGATACGTCGTCGTTGCGCCGGAGTACCGTGGCAGCACGGGGTACGGTAAAGAGTTCTACGAACTGATCGACTATGGTGGACTTGAGTCGGAGGATACGTACGAGTCCAGGAACTTCATGGTCGAGAACTGCGAGTACGTCGACCCCGAAAGAATAGGTATAATGGGGTGGAGCCATGGCGGGATGCACACACTGTTCAACATCTTCAACCATCCCGAAGGCTACAAGGCAGCCCACGCTTCGGTGCCGGTAAGCGACGTGGTCGCGAGGATGGGCTACAAATCCCAGGGCTACAGGAACCTGTTCGAGGCATCTTACCACATCGGTAAAAGCGGAAACGACGACTACGCCAACTATAAACGAAGATCGCCCGCGTGGATGGTGCCCGAGTACCAGCCCGGTCTCCACCCTCCGCTTCTAGTTCACTCCACCGAGAACGACCAAGACGTCAACGTGCTGGAAGTGGAACACCTGATAAAGTCGTTGAAGTCCAAAAACTGGGTCTTCGAGTACAAGATATTTCCACCCACCCCAGGTGCCCACGGATTCAGCAGACTGGACACAAGATTCTCGAAGGGGGTACGGGGCGAGATCTACGAGTTCCTGGCGAAATACCTGAACCCACCTGGAGAGAACCCTGTTAAACAGTATATAGGTGCACCAAACCCACTGGAGGGCTGCTAGTCACCCCCCTAATTTATTTTACCTAGACTACTTAGGTGGGTTCGTCACACAACAGTATATCCAGCTCTACTGCCAAGACTCGCGACAGATGGAGATGTCCTTATTCCGCCTTACTCTCACCCGATGACGTGCTCAGCCGCCACGTTTCGACTAGACTAGCCTCCCCCATGTAATAGCTTTATAACAAATCCTGCGTCTCCATGTCTTATGGGCTCCAAAGTGTTTGCCTGGAGGGTCCGCTTCATAGCCTTCGCGTCTGGGGCGGCGGTCATGGGAGTGGAGCTTATGGCCAGCAGGCTCTTCGCGCCGGCCTTCGGCGACAGCGTGTTCGTCTGGGGCAGCCTCATAGGAGTGATTATGCTGGCTCTGGCGGCCGGCTACTGGCTGGGGGGTCGGAGGGCTGACAGGAACAGCAGCTACCACGAGCTCTCCAACATTATCCTGGCGTCGGGGGTCTTCGTCCTCGCCATACCGTGGGCGGCCCCCTACGTCCTCGAGGTTATAAGGCGCGTTGGACTGGGGGATGTTTACGGTCCCCTGCTGGCATCTATGCTGCTGCTCACAGGGCCGACGGTCCTGCTCGGGATGGTGAGCCCCTACGCTGTTAGGCTCTCCGCGGGCGATATGGTCAGCATCGGCTCCGTGTCGGGGGGCCTCAGCAGCATAAACACGGCGGGCAGCATATTCGGGACCTTCTTCACGGTGTTCGTCCTCATACCCGTCTTCGGGACCCGCGAGATCATAACCAGCCTGGGTGTGCTGCTCGTGTTCGTGTCCCTCATCGGAAGGGACTGGAAGGATAAACTGTTCCTGATACTTGTGGTGGGGCTCCTCTTATTACCCGAGGCGCTGGTGGGGGGCAGGCTGAGGGTGCTGGGGGGCACGGTAGTCTACAGGAGGGAGACCCCCTACAGCACGCTGACCGTGGTGGACAAGGCAGGGGCCGGGGTCCGGTACATGTTCCTGAACGACATGGCCCACAGCCTGATGTACATCAACGGCTCAACTAAGGCTGCGTCCCGTTACACAGACTACTTCAACCTGGCCTTCGGGTTCAACCCGGGCATCACCGACGTGCTGTTCATCGGCGGGGGAGGCTTCTCAGGGCCTAAACAGTTCCTGGAGCAGTACCCCTGGGTGAACGTGGACGTCGTGGAGATCGACCCGTACGTCGTCGAGGCCGCCTACGAGTACTTCCATGTGCCCAGAGACGAGCCGCGTCTACGCGTCTACACGATGGACGGCAGGTCCTTCCTGGACCAAGCAGGGTCCTACGACCTGGTCGTGCTGGACGCCTACAGCCACACCTACGTGCCCTTCCACCTCATGACCCTCGAGTTCCACCAGCTCCTGAGGCGGCACGTTAACCAGGGAGGCGTCCTGGTGTCCAACCTGATAGGCAGCTTCGTGGGGGACACTTCAGAGCTGCTCTGGTGCGAGGCGGAGACCGTCGCCCAGGTGTACCCCGACGTGCACTTGTTCTCCACATATAACGCCTCCGATGCCACAGTAAGGAATATCGTGATGGTGGCGTCGAGCGACCCCGAGCCCGTCACGGCTGAAGCGTTCAGTAGTAACATATTCTCGGCGCTAGAAAACCCCCGTAGGATCTTAGGCTACTACAGGACGCTCTACTCCGGGGAGCCCTTCGGTAGACGGATGGTCCTGGTGGACAACTATGCCCCGGTGGACACCCTCCTAAACCCTGTCACCCTGACTAACTACGAGGAGTCGGGCCGGCTGAGGGAGGCGTCCCTCATCAACCCCTACGCGTTGGCCGGACTCTGGGCCTTGTCGATGGTTATGGTGCACCTGGCTTCGTCCTTGTTGACAAAGCAGGGCAACCCTAGTGCGCATACGTGATCAAGTCTGCAGCGTATTTCGGGGTCGTCGATGAGAACCTGGGGAACATCCTTTCAAAAAGATGCTAGGATGTTAGTTAGATAAGGACTCTAACGGGTGGATGGGCCTCTGAACCCCTTCTCTTAAGTAGCACACGCCTATAGGGTCAGCATGGTGCCCCCCGTTTACTCCGACGCCTCCACGCCCATCTATGGCTATCAAAGTGCCTCTCTTCAGCGTCAGTCCTAGTCGCTTCTCTGCGCAGCGGGTTGCGATCGTCACAGCGTCCTGGGCGGTGCATCCGGTCCGCATGTGGTCACAGATCATCCTCGTTAATCCACCTAGCCTAGCGTTCTCTTCACCCCTTATCCCGGCCGTAGAGGCGCAGCCTACCTGGTTGTCAGCGTAGGCGCCACACCCAATCAGTGGACTGTCCCCTATTCTCCCCGGGATGGTGAGGGCCCATCCTCCCGTTGAGGCCCCCGCCGCGTAGTTGCCGTGCCTATCAAGCGCGGATGCTGACACTGTGCCGCTGCTCTGGGTCTCCCTGTGTCTCCGCTGCAGGGGCTCCAGCTTTCCGTCGAGTTGAAGCCTTATCAGCGTTTCAGCCGTCTTCCGGGGGCCAGCGTGTTCCTCGTAAGAGTATCCCTCGTCGACGAGGAGCCTTACCGCGTCGTCGAGCCTCTTTTTCTTCTGCTCGGTCCTCGGGTCGTAACTGACCACAATGGAGTCGTCAACAAGTGACAACTGTCTGGCGAACTCCTCCGCGCCGACCCCGACGAGCAGGACGTGGCTCGTCCTCTCCATTACCCCCCGGGCCACGCTTACGGGGTTCTTCACGCCGCTCACGGAGCCCACGGCTCCGGCCCGGAGGCTTGCGCCGTCCATTATCGAGGCGTCCATAAGAACCAGGCCGTTGAGGTTAATGTCGCAGCCTGTCCCGGCGTCGAAGGCCGGGTTATCCTCCATGCACCTTATCGTAGCCTCCACCGCGTCCAGGGCTGAGCCGTCGTTCTCTAGGCAGCTGGCCCCGACGGACACGGCCTCCTCGATGCCCGCCCTGTTAAGCGTGCTCGCGTTAGCTGCGATGACCCAGTTCAACGTGGCTTCCCTGATTCAATATAGGGGCTCACCGGCCTCCTTTATGTGTTGTAGGTACCAGTCTATCGCCGTCCTGGATATCTCCCCTGTTCTTCCCTCTCCGACGACTCTTCCGTCTATCTCGACGACGACCTTGAGTTCAGCCCCCGTTCCGCATAACAAGATTTCGTCTGCTACGTAGAGGTCTTGTAGGGTCAGGTTCCTCTCCTCGACGGGGTAGCCCTTCTCCTTTAATGCATGTATCAGCGTGTCCCGCGTAATGCCTGCCAGGGCGTGTGTCGTGTACGGGGTGTATACTTTGCCGTTTTTAGCTACGAACAGGTTAGCCATTGAGGCTTCGGCGACGAACCCGTCCTTGTCCAACATTATGGCGTAGTCGGCGCCGGCCCTCCTGGCCTCCACGCCTGCGAGGCACAGGTCTAGGCGGCTGTTCGTCTTGATCTTGGGGTCTATGCTGTCGCAGCCGGTTCTCCGTATCGCCGACACGATGGCCTTCACCTCCTTACCCATCTCTGAGCCTGCCGGCCTCGCGGGTATAACCACAGTGGGTTTTCCGCCCTTCTCGCCGTAGCTGACCCAGGGCATGATGTGGGCGTTCCTGAACCCGTTAGCCTTGACGGTCTTGATGACCGCATCCCTGAACTCGCTCTTAGTCAACGGTACCTTGATGAACGCGGCCTTGGCCGAGTCGTAGAGTCTGTCAATGTGTGCATCTAGGTGGAGCACCCTGCCGTCGTAGACGCGGATGCCCTCGTAGACGGCCCAGCCGTGGGTTACCCCCTCATCAAAGCAGCTCACCCTCGCCTCCGACGGGGGGACGAGCTCACCGTTGACGTAAACGAACTTTATCTCTCTTTTAGACATCGTCTTCATTCCTCATGATCCTGAGCTAAACCTTGGCTCCCACGTTCAACAGGACGCACGTCTTCTCCGAGGTGTTGTGGAAGCCGTGAGACACCTTGGCGGGGAGGTAGACCAAGTCGCCGGCCCCCGCTTCCCTAGTTTCTTCTCCAACCTGAACCACTCCTCGGCCCCGTAAAATCACGTAGATCTGCTCCTCGGCCTCATGGGTGTGTACCACATTGGATTCACCGGGCGGTACCGTGATCCTTGAGACCCCCCGCATCGACTTCATGAGGTCCGGCTTATCTGTTCCCCTACCAAGAGCCCTCTGGAATAGGGCTCCGCCGTGGTCTCCGCCCAGCTTCGTCTTCTTGATCCTGTTTACGTTCACTATCTCCAAGGGTTCACCCGCCTCCTATGCCCAGGTGTCTCGCTATGTTGGCCCCAGGGTCTATCAGTGGCTTGACCTCTCCTCCTCTGCACGTTATGACAGGGTTAACCCCCGGGCCGTGGCCAGCTATGTCGCTGGCACCGTGAATGACCACACCTATGGTCATAGCCCCCCTGAGGTAGCCTCTACCATAACCACAGTACTGGTCCTGCAAGGCAACGACGTCTCCCAG
>DASWLJ010000161.1:0-1605 GCA_036396185.1 Bathyarchaeia archaeon
CTTCGACTCGTTGATAGCCTCCTTGGCCATCGAGGCTGGCGCCACAGTGGTTACAACGGACAGGGCGCTAAGCGGTGTAGTAAGCACAGACTGGTAGAGCGCCGCAGAAGTATCGGCCGAGCATATAACCTATTGTTTATCAACCGCTACGCCGCCTGATACAGGGATGAAGGTCAGGGTCCGCCTCTTCGGCGACGTAGCCTCCACCGTGGGCAGCAAACACGACGTTGAACTAGACGAGGGCGCCACGGTGCGCCACCTAGCCAACATTCTGGCAGCCAAGGCGGGGCAGACGCGTCAGGGTTACCTCGGGGAGTTCAAGGTAGGGGGCGCAGACCTGGCGGTCATGGTGAACGGCAAGAACATCCAGCTACTGGACGGCGTCGAGACCAGGCTCTGCGACGAGGACGACGTGGTAATAATGCCCTTCGTCGTGGGCGGGTAGACTTCGCGTGCGGAACCTCATACCCGTGGAAGGAGTGGATTCACCATTCCCCTCGTTAAGTCAATACCCAAAAACTCCAATTAACTAAAATAACACTAAAATTAACCCAAAAATAAATCACGTTCTGTACAACCACTGTAATATACTCGCCCAACGACTTCGAACAAACCCACTTAAACACGAAAATCAAACCAATAAGGAACAAGATGTAGGTGGCTGCGATCACCTGATGTAAAAGCATTTTCGACTTGAACTCCTATGCAGGTCGATGGTAAAAGGCTTAAACCCGTTACACATTCCAATTAACTGATAACCATGAAGGGATGGAACGGTAAGCTCCTAAGGGTGGACCTCACCAAGGGAACTACCACGGTGACGCCCTACACCGAGGAGGTAGCCAAGAAGTTCATAGGAGGCAGGGGCCTCGCCATCAAGCTCCTTTGGGACGAGCTCCCCCTCGGCGCGGACCCACTTGGCCCCGAGAACATGCTCATCTTCGCCACGGGCCCCTACACGGCCTTCCAGGTGCCCAACAGCGGCAAGATGGTTGTGGCCTCCAAGAGCCCACTGACGGGGGGCTACGGGGACGGCAACCTGGGCACCATGGCTTCCACGAACCTGCGGAAATGCGGGCTGGACGCCGTGGTGATCACGGGTAAGGCCAAGAAGCCTGTGTACCTCTACGTGGAAGACGATAAAGCTGAGATACTGGACGCCGGCCACCTGTGGGGCAAGAGCAGCTACGAGGCCGAGGACTGGCTCAAGGAGAAGCACGGCAAGGCCACCGGCGCCCTCCTCATCGGCCAGAGCGGCGAGAACAAGTGCCTCATCTCCACGGTGGTCAGCCAGAAGGGCAGAGCCGGCGGCCGCCCCGGCATGGGCGCCGTGATGGGCAGCAAGAACCTGAAGGCCGCCGTCTTCAAGGGCAGCAAGGAGCTGCAGGCGGCTAACATCGACAAGTTGAAGGAGCTCGGGAAGGAAGGCTTCAACAAGATTCCCAAGTTCGAAGCCTACCCATCCTGGAAGAAGGTGGGCACCATGATGGCCGCCGACATGATGCAGACGGCAAGCGCACTACCCACGCGCAACTTCAGCGAGGGCCAGTTCGAACACGTAGCCAACGTGAACGGCGACGCGGTCCACGCCGCCACCGTCACCCA
>DASWLJ010000162.1:0-2982 GCA_036396185.1 Bathyarchaeia archaeon
AGGCAAAGGCATGAGTTTCACGGAGAAGATCGATGTGCTGGACCTCATCATCAAGACGATGGAGGAACATGAGAAGACCCTCGACGAGCTCGTGACGAAGCTGACGACCACGACGTCGAAGCTGGAGTCCTTGGTGAAGAAGGAGGCCCATGCATGAAGCTGAAGTGGCCTGAGCTCACACAGGAGTTCATCGACTTCCTCTGCAGCCTCGTGATAGCGATGAGCTACACGGACATCTCCACGATGATCTTCAAGACCGACCTAACCTGGTTCGAGGTGTTCGGACCGGGCGTGCTGCTATCCCTCGGCGCGGTCTACGTCATCTTCCGGTTCTTCGGCTTTCGGCTCATCAAGAAGGAGGTCTCGCCGTGAAGCTCCGGCTGGACGTCCTGGAGCCGAACCGCTGGAACGCCAACGAGGTCACCGGCGACAAGTACCTCCTCCTCGTCAAGGACATGCAGGAGGCGGGGCAGCGCGAGCCCATCATCGTGAGCCCGAGGCACCTCTTCTACGGCGAGGCTGGGGTCCCCGACCGCTACGTGATCTGTGATGGGGAGCACCGCTACAAGGCCGCCTTGGAGCTGGGCTGGGAGGAGCTGGAGGCCACGGTGGAGGAGCTCACCGAGGACGAGGCCGTAACCAGGTTCTACAGGCAGCAGGCCACCCGAGGCGGCTTCGACCCGCTCAGGGAGGCTCGCATGTTCCAGCACTACCTGGACGATGGCCTGACGCAGGAGCAGGTGGTGAAGAAGCTGGGCCTCAGCAGCGTCGGCTACCTCAACGACAGGCTGGCCTTGCTGGGCCTCTCCCCGCTGGTCCAGGAGATCCTCGCCAACCTGAAGGGCATGCTGGCCAGCCGCATCAAGGAGAGAGCCACCAACGAGACCCAAGAAGAGATCCAGGAGCTCACAGACGAAATCTTCGCCCGGGCGAAGATCACCCTCAGGCAGCTGCGCCCCATCGCCACGCTGCCCCACCCCGACCAAGGTCTCTTCGTCAGCAGCATGCTGGACACCTTTATCGACGGCGGCACCGTCACCAAGCGCCAAGTCGAGGCTATGGTGAAGGACGTCCGGGAGCGGAACGAGGCCCTCGAGGGCTTCAACGCGGCCTGGAAGGCAGCCGTCACCAAGAACTGCCCCTCCTGCGGCCGCCCACCCCTCCTCGGCAACTGGGACCCCGCCCGCCGGGACGCCAAGATCTTCACCTGCGTCCTCGGCCACATGTGGCGCCTTGACCTCACCCCCGAGGAGGCCCGCGTCCAGGAGGAGGCCGGCAAGCGAGGCCGCGACGAGGCGGAGCGCACACGCCGCCAGGCAGCCGAGGAGACACGCAGAGCTCAGGACGCGGCGGCCCTCACCGGCATCCTGGCGGACTACGAGGAGCCGCCCACCATGGAGCAGCTCACCCGCGAGTTCTACCGGAGCAGCGACTACCTTGACCTGGGCGACGCCAGGAAGGCCATCGCCCAGTACCTCGAGGCGCACCCCGAGGTCACGTTCCCCGGAGACGAGCCACCGAAGGGCATCAGCGAGCAGCTGTTCGACAAGGAGGTCTCGGCCGCCCTCGGCCAGCCACCCATGCCCGAGGAGGAGACGCGGATCGCTGAGGCTTGGGAGGACGAGGAGAGCGATGAGGATCTCGAGGAGGAAGCCGCCCCAGATGATCACTTGGTGGCGGAGGCGCCTGCGGAGGAGCCGCCTCACGTCGACCTGGACATCACCGCTAAGGACCTCCATGCCCGCCTGGTCCCCTGGGTGCTCCGGAAGCTGGCCGAACTCACCGGCGTAGAGAAGGTCACCGTCGAGGGCTACAGGGGAGACGCAGCGATCAAGCTGGAGTATGCCATCCCCGACCACAAGGGCCGCACCGCCCTCAACTACACCTGGAAGACCACAGAGCCCGGCCCCGTCGAGGGCACGCGGCTAGTCACCGGCTGGAAGTGGTTCAACCTCGTCACAGCCGCGACGAAGCAGGGCCTCCGCGTCACCACCCTGAGGAGAGACCCGGACATGGCCGGCATCTGCGCCTTCATCGAGAACGCGCCCGACACCGGCGCCGACCCCTGGGACCTCGAGGAGAAGGCAGCTCCAGAGGAGCCCACGATCCCGGTCTCCGACCACGGCAGAGGCTACCAGGAGGCCCCGGACCTTGACGCCGGCGAGGAGCACCACGAGCACTACGAGAAGCCTGAGGATCTGCCCACGTGCCCCACGTGTGGGAAGCAGAGCCCAAACAGCCACTACTGCACAAGCTGCGGCGCCCTCTTCGACGAGAAGCCTCAGGAGGAGGTGGCCCACGCCCTCACCCCCAGCGAGGAACTGTGGGACTCTACGGGCACCGGCAAGCTGGGCGGCCTCGCCAACGCCCTCAGCCTCGAGGAGGCCCTGTGGCTCCGGGGGCGCGAGACCCGGAGGCGGGCGCTGAAGCACCTGGACAGGCGCATCGCGGAGCTCCGCCTCGAGGGCGCACCCACCATCACGCTCGAGGAGGATTAGCAGTGGACCAGGTGCTTGTACTGGGCCCCCGCGTCGACGAGGCGCGGGCGGAGCTCTGCAGGTCCGGGAGACGGTGTGGGTTCTGCCGCGTCTACCCCGGCCACGGGGAAGTGTGCGAGGAGCGGGGCCGAGCCGTCCACTCGAGGAGCAAGCCGTGCCGGGTCTACGACCAGGTGACGCCGGAGGAGCTCGCCGAGGTCAAGGAGAGGAAGAAGGCCTACTTCCAGCGCCCCGAGGTCAAGGAGAAGCAGAAGGCCTACTCCCAGCGCCCCGAGGTCAAGGAGAAGCAGAAGGCCTACAACCAGAAGCAGCGGAGGGTCCTTGAACTCCTCAGGACGGCGGATCCTGATCTCTACGAGCAGCTCACCAAGGAGGCCCAGAAGTGACGGCTCAGCAAGCTGTGGAGGCCTCGAGCCCGTGGGAGGCGCCGCCCATCTGCACGCGCCCCGAGACCCTGTGGTGCGAGCACAGGCGGCTGAGAGGA
>DASWLJ010000163.1:0-15558 GCA_036396185.1 Bathyarchaeia archaeon
GCTCTTCTTGCGGAGTCACTAACACAGTTGCCGCATCTTACGTGAATTCTTTTTTCAGGTCGTCAGAGGTTGCTTCGCATCAGCTCGACTTCAAGTGTCTTCAGACGCTCCTCGAAGCTCTCATTGAACTCGTCCAGTATCTCCATCAGCGCGTGCATGAAAGAGCTATACACCTTGGCGGCCTCAAGCAGCTTCATGCTCTCGGGCTTGGATCGCTCCTCTGGGGGGGCTCTCAAGAGCTCCTCGAGGATGTAGTCCACGACCCTAACCTTCTCCTGGATGAACAGGCGCGAGGACGAGAAGAGGCCTCTGAAGTTGTCCACGAATGAGTGGCTCCGCCCCTCGTACAGTATGGTTCTCGTGCCCGGCTGGGACCTCGCCGCAATGAAGGCGTTGTCCTCCATGTGCTTGAGGAACCTTGACACCTGGGACCTGCTGTAACCTGTCGAGGCGGCTATGTCCTCCTGCGTGAGAGGGTTCTCTGATAGGAGGATGAGGGAGTAGATTCTGCCTTGGATGGGCTCTCCTCCCCTGACCTTGATCATGTCCTCGTTTATCTTGATGAACATCTCGCGTAGGCGCTGAAGGTGGTCTTGGCTGGACAACTCGCAGGTTCTTCTCAGGCGGCGGTCCCGTATAAGATTTACGGCAGTTTGCGTATTTTTCATAATTATGAAAAAACATATATCTCTGACGCGTAGACGTCAGATCATGCCAGGAGAGAAACTCGGCATCAAAGAGATCGAGGGACTCGGCTACTACGACTTCATGGGCTACATGGGAGTCCCCTTCTTCAACATAGGCGGCGCAGCCAGCATGGACAGGCTGGCCGAGCTTTGCCACATCACAAAGGACACAGCGGTCCTGGACGTGGGCTGTGGCACGGGAGGCAACGCCTGCTACCTGGCCAACAGGTACGGCTGCACCGTGATGGGTGTGGACATAGCCGAGCAGATGGTGGACTACGCTCGGAGGAGGGCGGCCGAGCTGGGCCTGGCCAGCCGGGTGAGCTTCAAGGTGGGAGACGCCTACAACCTGGAGTTCCCCGACGACAGCTTCGACGTGGCGCTCACCATGTTCGTCTCCCAGTTCCTTGACCCTGCCAGGGCCTTCCCCGAGTTCAAGAGGGTCCTCAAGAAGGGCGGATACTTGGGTATCAACGAGATGTACAGGGAAGACCATGTGCCACCGGAAGCATTGGATCGGGTCGATTATGGTGAAAAGGTTTTCAGGGAGCTCACGGATCTGCCCTTCACGCTGCGCAGCCCCTCAACATGGGGCGCGGCCTTCGAGTCGGCCGGGTTCAACGACGTGGTCGTGGATGAGCACCCCAACGTCTCGGAGCAGCCCGACGCATTGGGCATGGTTGACGAGTTCGGGGGGTGGGGCACGGTCATGGGCACCCTCTGGGATATGCTGGTCCTCGCTTTGAGGAGTAGCAAAATGCGGAGGCGCTTCGCCAAGATCAGTGAAGGTAAGAGCGTGCTGCTGCGGGACCGGGTGGCCAGCAAGTACATAGGGTACGTCATATGCGTGGGTACTAAACCGGCATCAACTGACAGTTGACGCGGTTACGTGCAGAAAACTGATAAGGTTTTTAAACCACCCCGTGTGCCCCATAGAGACCCATGCCACTGGAAAGCGGCTCAACGGAGACTCTGCTCCTCAACCAGATACAGGCGCTGCAGTCCACAGTCACCATAAACGTCGAAGAACTACCGGACAGCCAACACAAGCAGGTGCTCGAACAGATACTTCAACTCAGCGAACTGACAAACGAGCTCCACCAACTACAGCTGATCACCTTACTCGCCCACATCAGACAAGACAACAAAAGCGTAGACGATGACCTTCAGGAGATAAGCGACTACATGGAGCAGATCCTAATGATCCACAGGGCGGAAGCCGAGAACCTGGAAAAGATCCTCTAAACCCCTAAACGTTAATAGCAGGAAGGCGTGGTACCTTCAAGGGATGCACCGCTACACGCGAGACTACAGCCAGTACAAGGCCAGGATGCTTGAGAAGGCCGAGAAGCTGGTCCGTAACAACAGGGTCGAGCAGCTGGACGGCGGCCGCTACAACGTGATAGGTGACCACGGCACGTACAACGTGGTCCAGGGGCCGGACGGCAAGATGGCGTGTAGCTGCCCAGGGTACAGGGACAAGGGTAAGTGCAGCCACAGCACGGCCGTGGAGATGCTCACGAAGAAGCCGCGCCGATGAATGCACCCGATGAATTTTTAACAACTCCCTCCATGAATCATACCATTAGACGTGATTCGACGTGGGTGAAGAGAGAGAGGAAGAGACGCCAACCATAGCCGAGAAGACTGAGGGCATGGAGAGGCATCCGGGCTACATCCCATTCTACTGGGAAGAGAAGGAGGGCAAGTTGTGGCTGGAGCTGAGCCGCTTCGACGAGGAGTTCCTATACGTCAACAGCCTCACCGCAGGCATCGGCAGCAACGACGTCGGCTTGGACAGGAACCAGTTGGGCTCCACCTCCGTGGTCAAGTTCCAGAGGGTGGGCCCAAAGGTTCTCCTGACGCAGGTGAACTACGGGTTCAGGGCGCTGAGCGACAACCCATACGAGGTGAGGTCTGTGGAGGAGGCCTTCGCCCAGAGCGTCCACTGGGGCTTCAAGGTGGAGGCGGAGGAGGGCGGCAGGGTCCTGGTGGACGCCACGGGGTTCCTGCTCCGGGACGCCAAGAAAGTGGTCGCCAGGTTCAAGGAGAAGGAGCAGGGCGAGTACGAACTGGACGAGACAAGGTCAGCCGTGTATCTCCCCAGATCGAGGAACTTTCCACTGAACACGGAGCTGGAGGCGACACTCACATTCATAGGCAAGAGCCCAGGCGACTGGGTCAAATCGGTGTCGCCGGACCCGAGCTTCATGACCATCAGGCAGCACCACAGCTTCCTTGAGCTACCCGACGCAGGCTACAGGCCCCGCAGGTACGACCCGCGGGCCAGCTACTTCGGGATCAGGTACATGGACTTCGCAGCCCCCGTGGACCAGGACGTGGAGAAGAGGTTCATATGCAGGCACAGGCTCCAGAAGAAGAACACCAAGGCCGATGTGAGCGAGCCCGTCGAGCCCATAGTCTACTACGTTGACCGCGGCATCCCTGAGCCCATAAGGAGCGCTGTCGTCGAGGGCGCGTCCTGGTGGAACCAGGCTTTCGAGGCATGCGGGTACAGGGACGCGTTCAAGGTGGAGCTCCTGCCCGAGGACGCCGACCCCATGGACGCAAGGTACAACGTCATCAACTGGGTCCACAGGAGCACGAGGGGCTGGAGCTACGGTAACACCGTCACAGATCCCCGCACAGGCGAGATAATCAAGGGCCACGTGAGCCTGTGCAGTCTGAGGATCAGGCAGGACTTCCTGATAGCTCAGGGTCTCGTGGCTGACTACGACGAGGAGCACCCGGACAGCAGCAAGATGATGGAGATGGCCCTGGCGCGGATAAGGCAGCTCAGCGTCCACGAGGTGGGCCACACGCTGGGCCTGGGCCACAACTACTGCAGCCACGTCAACGACAGGTCAAGCGTCATGGACTACCCTGGGCCGCTGGTGAAGGTCGTGGACGGGGAGCTCGACCTCTCAGACGCCTACGATATGGGCGTCGGGGAGTGGGACAGGGTCAGTATAGCCTACGGGTACAAGGACTTCCCTATAGGTACCGACGAGGACAGGGAGCTAGACGGCATCCTTCGTAAGGCCTTCAGCGACGGGCTCCTGTTCGCCTCCAGCCAGGACGCTGGCCCAGGCAGCGCCCACCCGCACGCGGCGTCGTGGGTCAACGGGATCGACTCAGTGGATGAGCTCAGCCACGTAATGAAGGTCCGCGAGATCGCTCTGCGGAACTTCACGGAGCGAAGGATCAGGAAGAATGAGCCCATGGCGCTGCTGGAGGAGGCTCTGGTCCCCATATACCTTTTCCACAGGTACCAGCTTGAGGCCACGGCCAGCTTGGTGGGGGGGCTGTACTACAACTACACGGTGAGGGGAGACGTGCAGGCTAATCCCGAGATCGTGCCTGGAGACGAGCAGCGCCGCGCCCTGGAGGCTCTCCTCGGCACCATCCACCCAAAGTATCTGGCCCTGGACAAGAAGCTGCTATCCATTATACCGCCGAGGCCCCAGGGATACCTGCAGACCATGGACCTGTTCCCAGGATACACGGGGTACCCGTTCGACCCCCTGGGGGCGGCCGAGACAGCTGCAAACATAACGCTGGGGCTTCTGATGCACCCTGAGAGGGCGGCCAGGCTCATTGAGTACCACGCAAGGCTCCCAGACGCACCCGGGCTGTCCGAGGTTCTTGACGAGATCATAGACGCCACCTGGAAGGAGAGGCACAAGGGCAACTACTACGCCGAGGTCCAGAGGACCGTGGACAACGTGGCGCTCTACCACCTGATGAGGCTGGCCGTGAACGATGAACTGCCAGCGGGCGTCAGAGCAGTCGCGTCCATGAAGCTGTCGGAGCTGGGCGACTACCTCAGGAGCATGGGTGAGCGGATACAGGAGGACGAGCAGAAGGCCCACTACCTTTACGGGGCCGCCCAGATAACCCTGTTCGAGGAGAACCCGGAGCAGGTGAAGCTGACGAAGCCTCTGGAGCCCCCTATGGGTCCACCCATTTAACTCCCTTTTTTAGATGTCTTGGCTGGTTGGCCGTCTACCAGTGATCGATCCACTCGCGTAAACTCTTTAAGATTTACTTTTTATCCCGCGGTTACCCGGATATGATGGAGTCTAAAAAAGACACCATCTTAGACGGATGGCCGTGCCCAGGAGCGAAGCGATGATAAGCCTCGAAAAGTTGTCCCCCGACACAGGCGTGGAGGAGTTTTCACTCACGGACATGAACTTCAGGAACACTGTGATCTACTACAGGGAGGAGCTGCTGAGGATAGACGAGGGCGAACTGGCAACGGAACACCTGAAGGATAGGCAGCGGAAGGCTCTGGTTAAGGCGGGTGTACTGAGAAGGGTCTACGGTAGAGGAGGCTGCCGCCTCAAGTTGTCCAACGAGGCCAGGAGGCTACTGGGGGAGCTAGGTGAGCTCCCCCGCAGACTGTCCTAGTCCCTCTTCAGCACCCGGCCGGGGCGCTCGCCTGTGTGTCTCCCCTTCTCGACTACGGCTACGCCGTTGACGAAGACGTACTCGACGCCCTTGGGGTGGCGCCTAGTTTCCATTTCGTCGGCAAGCACCTTGATGTTGGGGACGTCCAGTAGCACCAGGTCGGCGTAGGCTCCCTCCTTGATGACGCCTCGTCCTTTCAGGTTGTGGACCCTGGCTGCCATGGTGCTCGTCTTCTGGACGGCCTCCTCCATGGCGAAGAGGTTGCCGTCCCTGACGTACTTGGCTATGAACATGGGGAAAGCGTTGAAAGTGTTGATTCCCGGGAAAGTGTACGGGGGCGCCTTCCTCTCATACTCTGCGTCGAAGACGCTTGTGTCCAGGCCCACCATGCCCTTGGGGTGTGTGTAGTACTGCAGGTATGCGGCCATGGGCAGAAGTTGGCCCGTTGCTCCCAGGGCGTCGGGGTCCTCAGCTATTATGTCCATCCAGGTGTCCCACTGGTCGCGGCCCCTCTCAGAAGCTATCTGGGCTATGCTCTTACCGTCCACGCCGGGGACCCTGCTCCTCAGGACGTAGATGTTGCTGGCCCAAATCGGGTTCGTGACGGGGCTATAGGACTCCCTCATGTACCACTTGCCCCTCCTGATGGACTCCTTAACCTCCTCCCTGAACTCCTCCACCTTGAACCACTTGGCCAGCTCCTCCCGGCTCCCAAGCTCTCTGAGCCAGGGCTCGTAGAGGCTGCAAAGGTACCTCATGGCCTCGAAGCCGCCGCGCGTTAACTGGGGGATTGCGTCCCACGTTATGTCCAAGTCGCCCTTGCTATCCCGGGTGATCATGTCTATGGTGACCTTCAGGTTGGCGTGCTCCAGCTCTTCAGGTGGGCTCGGCCTTATGTCCCAGCCTGTGCTCAGGTGGGCGTAGTGGAGTCTGACGCCGGTCCGCTTGTAGACGTCCACGCACTCCATGAGGGCCGTGATCTTCTCGTTGGGTACGTGGCCAACGGCTATACCGCGTCTGCGCCCCGTGCGCCTCCAGTGGGGGCAGTAGATACCGCCGTACTCCTTCAGCACCGCGACGCTGGCCACGATCTCCTCGTGGGCGGCGAAGACATCCGGGTCGTAGTCGAGGCCCGTGCTCAAGCCTATGCAGCCGTCCCTCATGCCCTGGTGGATGAGCTCGTGAATCTCGGCCTGCTCATCTTGGGTTGTATAACGCTTGTAGTCGTTGCCCATGATCGCTGTCCTAACGCTACCGTGGCCTAGGAGGGGCGCGTAGTTCACGCTGACGCCCGTCTCCTCCACCTTCTTGAAGAAGCCGCCCATGGTGTCCCAGTCCAGGGTCCACCCGAACTTCTCCTTCATCCACTCGTTGATCTGCTCCAGCGGGTAGTAGCTGAGCCGGGGATAGTACTTGTAAGGATCTAGTTCATTCAGTTGGTCCTGCAGCATCCGCGGAACCCGGATGTACTCGCCCAGGGGTGCGGGGCTGCCTCCGCACTGGCCGCCCACGAATGTGGTGACCCCCTGCATGACGTAGCTCTCGGCCTTGGGGAACCAGGGGAGCGTCCAGTCGGCGTGGCTGTGGGCGTCTATGAAGCCGGGGAAGGCTGTTAGGCCCTTGCCGTCCACCGTCTTCACAGCGTCGCCCTTTACCTTGCCTAGGGCGACGACCCTGTCGCCTTCGATCCCTATACTGCCCTTGTAGGCTTTCTTGCCTGTTCCCTCAACAATCGTAACGTCCTTGACTAGGACATCATACTCTGTCAACTGAGTCCCTCAATACATGGTAGGGATGATGGATATAATATTTTGAAAAGAGGGGTCTACTCCAGCTTCCTGAGTACCTCGGCTTCGAGGCTGCCCGGCTCGATCTCCTGGAACTCGTACTTGACCCTGAGTACCGGCTTGTCCACCTTCATGTAGCGGCGCAGGTCCGTGGGCGTCCCCATGAGCACAAAGTCGCATGGCACGGCGTTGATTGCTGCCTCCAATTCCCGTATCTGGTGGTCGCTGTAGCCTACGGCAGGCAGTACCTTGCCTAGGTGGGGCCAGAGACTGTAGATGTCCTTGATGGTGCCCGTCACGTAGGGCCTGGGGTCCACTATGTCGGCGCCCGACTCCATGGCCTTGATGGTGGCAGCCCCGTACTTCATCTCGCCGTGTGTCAGCGTCGGGCCGTCCTCGATGACCAGCACCTTCTTGCCGCGCAAACTCTTCTGGTCATCGACTGTGATTACCATGTTGGTGTTCATGATGACGGCGTCCGGGTTGATCCCTCTGACGTTGTCCCTCACCTTCCTGACGTTGGCTGGGTCAGCCGTGTTCACCTTGCTCACGATGACCACGTCCGCCATCCTCACGTTTGTCTCACCCGGGTAGTAGCTGAGCTCGTGTCCCGCCCTGTGGGGGTCGACGATGACTATGTGGAGGTCCGGCACGTAGAACGGGTAGTCGTTGTTGCCTCCGTCCCATATCACAACGTCGGCCTCCTTCTCGGCCTCCTCTAGGATGGCTTGGTAGTCGACTCCGCTGTAAACCACTGCCCCGCGGTCCAGGTGGGGCTCGTAGTCCTCCCTCTCCTCTATGGTACACTCATACCTGTCAAGGTCCTCGTAGGTCTGGAACCTCTGAACCCTCTGCTTCACAAGGTCCCCGTAGGGCATGGGGTGCCTGATGACAACAACCCTGTAGCCCCTGTCCCTGAGGTGGGACACCAGCCACCTAGAGGTGGGGCTCTTGCCGCTCCCTGTACGGGAGGCGCACACGCTGATGAGGGGCTTCGATGGCTTGATCATCGTGTCCCTCGGCCCAAGGAGGACGAAGGTGGCACCCACCGACTGAACCCTGGCGGCCTCGTCGTGGAGGTACCTCGCGGAGACGTCGCTGTAGCTGAAGAACACCTCGTCCACGTGGAGCTCCTCTATGAGTCGCTCAAGCTGGCTCTCAGGGTAAATCCTTATCCCCTTCGGGTATTTTGGCCCCGCCAGCTCCGGGGGGTAAACCCGCTTCTCCACGCCCGCCGTGGTGTCCAGCTCAGATATCTGGGCCGCCGTGAAGGCCACAACCTTGTAGCGAGGATTGTCCCTGAAGTAGACGTTGAAGTTGTGGAAGTCTCTGCCGGCTGCTCCCATGATTAATGCTCGTCTGACCATGAACCGTCAGTATTTTCGGAGACTTCAGTGGTTAAAACACTTGCTGTTGGGACAAAATACATCAACTGTTATAAAAAAATGGAGATTTGCATCAACCACGACAAGCCTTCTGTATGCCCTGCAACGCTTTTCTATTCCAAGGCCCTGAACATACCGAGAATGATGGCCGAGAAATACTTCAAGGATCAGCCAAGCCCCGAAGAGATCAGCGAGAAGCTGAAGGGTTACACCTCATGGCTGGAGATAAACCTTGACAACATAGGCTTCAACCTCAGGAACATAAGAAACCGTGTGGGCGTCGAGGTCATGGCCGTGGTAAAAAACAACGCCTACGGCCACGGCCTGATCCCCGTTACGGCCTACCTAGACTCCCAAGAGGTCAGGTGGGTGATGGTGGCTAAGCTCAGGGAGGCCGAGAAGATCAAGGAGCTGGGCCTCACCGTGAACGTCCTAAACATGGACGTGCTCTTCACAGAAAGCCAGTACAGGAGCGTGGTCGAGAAGGGGATCACCCAAACCATATACACTTTGGAGGCGGCGGAGAAGCTGAGCAAGGCGGCTAAAAGGCTCGGGAAGACCGCGGCGGCCTTCGTGAAGGTCGACACGGGCCTCAACAGGGTGGGCGTCAAGTACAGCGAGGCCGCCGACCTCGTCGAGCGTATCCAGCGGCTGCCGAGCATCGAGGTTCAGGGTATTTTCAGCACCCTCCAGCAGAGACCGGAGCAGGACGAGGCGATGCTGAAGAGGCTTCTGGACGTGGACGGGGAGCTCAAGTCAAGAGGCATAGATGTCCAGTATAGGAGCATAGCCAGCACCGACAGCGTCTTCCACAACCCCGGGATGTGGCTGGACATGGTGCGCCCCGGAATGAGCCTCTACGGAGTCTACCCTGAGCCCAAGGACGCCTCCTGCGGCCTGAGGCTCAGGCAGGCGCTCCAGCTCAAGGCCAGGGTGGAGCACGTCAAGTGGGTGGAGGCGGGCGAGTCTGTGACCTACTGGGGCAGGTTCGTGGCGCCCAAGAAAATGAAGATTGGTACCCTACACCTTGGGTTCTACGACGCCATACCGCGGGAGATGGCCAACAAGGGCAAGGTAGTATCGGACGGGAAGATCAGGGGAAGCCTTGGCTCAGTGAGCCTCAACCACTACCTGGTGGACCTAACAGACGTGGTCGCCGCGAAAGGAGACGAAGTCACCGTTATCGGCGAGTCAGGCGAAAACGACCTATACAACACGGCCGCGACGGCTGGCTGGATGACGTATAGCTTGCTGAACCACATCAACGCTTTCATGCCCAGGGTCTACTACAGGGGCGGAGAGCCCGTGGCGTTGCTGGAGACCCTTTAACAATAGCTTCCTCCACATTTTTCATGTAGACGCATAGTCGTGGGGAGAGAATAAGGGCCTCGGTTGAAAGATATTAAACCCTCCGAGACCATTCTCACTGGATCGATTTAGGGGTGAGTCAAATGGAGGAGACGGTGTCATCCAAGACCCTTCACAGGGGAAAAAACTTCAGCTTCAAATCCGACCAGGCGAGGCTACCCAGTGGCAGGGTGGTCACAAGAGACATCGTGGACCACCCCGGCGCCGTAGCAATCGTCACCGTGGACGAGTCCGGAATAGTTCTTGTAAGGCAGTACAGGTACGCGGCCGGCAGAGAGCTATTAGAGGTCCCCGCTGGGACCCTTGAGCAAGGCGAAGACCCAGACGCGTGCGCTGTGAGGGAGCTTAGGGAAGAGACTGGTTACACGGCCAGGACATGGAGGAGGCTCCTAAGCTGCTACATGGCTCCAGGATACAGCAGCGAAGTGATCCACTTCTATGTGGCCGAGGGACTGGAGCAGGTGGGCTCAAGCCCCGAGGAGGACGAGTCCATCAGCGTGGAGCGGGTCAGCTTCGACGACGCCCTGAAGATGATAGAGGACAACACCATAATGGACAGCAAGACCATCACGGGTGTCCTGGCCTACCTCACCCGGACCTCTCCCTGATCCTCAGGTATATCACCGCGCTCACAGCCAGGAGCGCCACGGCGACCCCCACGTTGAACCAGAAAGCTATTGTTAGGTTGTACCTGTCCGCTAGATACCCGGTGACCGTTGTGGAGAGGGAACCCACGCCGAAGGCCGAGAAGAACATGACGCCGTAGGCCAATCCCATGAGGTTCCTGGGCGACAACTTGCTCACAAGGCTCGTCACGGTGGGCTGGTGCCCGAACATGCTGACGCCGTAGAGAACTATGAATAGAACAATGCCGACCATGCTCGTGGGGAGAAACATCAGCAGGGCCAGGCTTACAACAATTCCCCCCGTCATCATAAGCAGCGTCCTAGTCTGGCCCAGCCTGTCCGACCATCTGCCCCCCAGAAGCTGCCCCAGCACACCGAAGAACAGGATCACGCTGTTGGCCACCGCGGCAATGCTACCAGTGTAGCCGCGCTCTATGCTGAGAAAACTGGGGAAGAAAAGCTCCACGGACCTGAACAGAGACCCCACTATCACGTTATACAGCAGTAATAGCCACAGACCCGGGGTCCTGATGAACTCCAAATAACCCTGCCTCGTGGGCGAAACCATCTGCTCTTTCACCTGAATCCGGTCCAGGGTCCACGCCGTGACGACACTCAGGGCACCGAAGAACACGAAGCTGAGCCTCCAATTGAACGTCACGCCGAGGAAGAAGGCCACCATGGGTGTGAAGACCTGGCCGAAGTTGCCGGCCGCGTTGTGGATACCCATTGCGTTGCCCGTGCTCTCTGTGAACACCTTGGCGATGAGCCCGTTGGCCGTGGGGTGGTAGAAGCTGGCCCAGAGCGCCATGAGGAACATGCCCGCCCCGAAGACGACTACATCATTGGCGAAGATGAAGACCAGACTCATCAAGCCACCCAGCCCTATGCTGACCCTGGCCACCGTCAGGCTGCCCAGCCGGTCCGAGAGGGGCCCGCCGATGAGGGCTCCAGCCCCGTATGTGAGGAACGTGATGGTGGAGACAACCCCGATGGTCGAGTATGTGGTGCCTAGGTCGGCGACTATGTTCCCCAGGAGGGGCGGGAGCACGAGGAAGAGGCTGTGGTTCAGCGAGTGGGCGACGCCGAGTAGCATCAGGTCGAGGGTGTCCTTGTTCATGTCGAGCTATGAACAGCCGCCACGTTTTAGGGTTTTTGATCCGCAGGTTTTTCATGAAAGTTGGCTGGCGATGGATACATCCAATGGCCTGTTGATCGCTGATATGGAGGCCGGTTGTATGTCTCTACACAATACCCAGATTCTCTTTTAAGCACCGTTTTTTTAGGTTATCATCGACATGACTCTAGAGATTAAGGACGGCCAAGCCCTGGACGAGTCCACCCGGGAGTTCCTCGGGTGGATCGAGGACCTTAAGAGAGTCAGAGACGAGTTTGAGACCCTGCTGGACGAGTACGAGGGTAAGAGGCAGAGGCTCATCCAGACAATAAAAGAGTGACCCCTTGGAACCCCGTGGCCGACCGGAGCAGATTTTAACAGTCACCGCCATTTAACAGACCATGGAGCCACAGAGCATAGCAGCGGGACTGGTAATAGGTTTACTACTCGGAGGAGGCGCGGCGTACGCCTTCATACCACAGTTGGGGCCACAGGGACCACCTGGGCCCCAAGGTGAGCAGGGGCCGTCTGGGCCGGTGGGCCCTCAGGGGTTAACCGGGCCACAAGGACCACAGGGTGAGCAGGGCCCAGCGGGGGAGACGGGTCCGCAGGGGCCACAGAGTGCAGTGGGTGAGCAGGGGCCTAAAGGTGAGAAGGGTGACCCCACGTTCCACATGACCCCCTACGTTAAGGTCTACTGGGAGCAGCAGGGCAGCTGGGACGGAGAGAAGGGCGAGCTAGGCTACTCGTGGGCTTACAACTCTGGCCCGGCAACCCTGGCCTGCTACCCGTCGTCCGTCAAGCAGGGCGGATACCTCGTGCTGATGGGTGGGGCGGCCGACCCGTTCGCGCTGGAGATCAAGGTACCCGACGTGGACGACGGAGGCTACGTGGTCATCGTGCGTAACACCAAGACGGGGAGCTTTAGCACGGTGGTTGTCACCGTAACTTAATCCTCCTTTTCTTCATGCTCGATTTTTAATAGTCGAATATAGTAATATGCCTCGTTCAGGTCGTGGAAACGTGTCAGGCGAGTATGACGTTTTGATCAAGGACGCTTTCATCATAGACGGCTCCGGGAAGGCCCCCTACAAGGGCAGCATCGGGGTGAAGAAGGACAGGGTGGCCGCCCTGGGAAATGTGAAGGGCGACGCCACGAAGGTCATCCAGGCTAAGGGACTCCACGCGAGCCCCGGCTGGATCGACGCCCACAGCCACGGAGACGGCACCCTCCTCTTCTTCCCCAAGGCCCAGAGCTACGTGATGCAGGGCGTCACCACCTTCGTGGGCGGCGAGTGCGGGGGCAGCCAGGGGCCCATCGGGGACATGCTGGGCCTACCCGGGATAGCAGCCGAGTACATAGACGAGCTTGAGCCCCACAAGTACTACCCCAAGAACCAGGTCTACCCCCGCGAGGATGTGAACGCCATTATGCGGAAGTACTACGGGTGGGAGGTTGATTGGCACACTCTCGGAGAGTGGATGAAAAAGGTCGAGAAGGTTGGGGTATCCATGAACGCGGCGCCTCTGGTCGGCCAGGGCACCTGCAGGATCAACGTTATGGGCAACGACTTCAAGCGCCACAGCACCCCGGAGGAGCTGGAGAGGATCAAGGAGCTCATCCACCAGGCCATGGGTGAGGGTGCCATCGGAATCAGCACCGGCCTCGACTACGACCCCGGCGTATGGGCCAGCATGGACGAGATCAACGAGTGCGTCAGTTTAATGAAGGAGTACGGCGGCGTCTACTGCCCCCACTGGAGGAGAACCGGGAGGAGACGGGAGGTCAAGTTCGGTGACACCCGCAGCAACAAGGTGGAGGGCCTTCTGGAGAGTATCAACACTTGCCGCGTCACAGGCGTCAAGACCAATATCGCCCACCTGACCCCCGGATGGAGGTTGGTGCCTGAGGGTCACGACTACATGGAGGAGCATAACATCAGGGCCACCCTCGCCTTCTTCGACCAGGCTCTGGACGAGGGCATGGACATCAGCTTCGACAGCATGCCATGGTTCCTCAGGGGAGGCTTCGACGTGATGCCCTACCTGAGCAGCATACTGGCGCCGTGGTTGAAGGAGGCGGGGAGCCGAGAGAAGTTCTCGGAGTTCCTTAGGATGCCTGACTATAAGGAGGAGATAGTGAGCGCCATACAGAGCGGCAAGTGGTTCATTAGGCTCGCCTACAACCCCAACAGCAACCCGCAGTGGGCAGAGAACATCTGGGTGAGCAGGCACAGGGACACATCAGCCGTGGATAAGAACCTGGCACAGGTGGCCAAGGAGCGGGGCAAACCCCAGATGGAGACCTGGTTCGACCTCGTCAGCGAGGACCCCGACGCCATGGGGTACACAGCAGGAACCGCCGACACGGGCAACTTCCCCCAGAAGCCGTACAGGGCCCTCATGTTTCAGCACAGGGCTGGAAGCCTCAGCCTCGACCAGTATGTGTTCGATACCAAGTACCAGTCAGACAGGCCGCCCTACGGGATGCCGGGCATCAATGCCTTCAGCGCTTTCCCGGCCTTCATTAACGAGATGGTGAAGAACCTGGGTGTCTTCACCCTGGAGCAGTGCATCTACAAGATGAGCACGGCTGCGGCCGAGCACCACAACCTGAAGGGCAGAGGATCCATTACGCCGGGCAGCTACGCCGACATCACGGTGTTCAACCTCGATAAGCTGGAGGTCGTAGGGACACCCATGGAGCCGAGGAGGCACCCCAAGGGAGTAGAGCACGTGCTGGTTAACGGCGTACCAGTGGTCGAGAAGGGTAAACACACGGGCGCCATGCCGGGTAAGGTTCTGCGCCGCAGTTAACCTACCCACTATTTCTTCAGGAAAACCATCAGCTCATCCACGAAGGAGTCCGTCTCACCCTTAGGCAATATGGCGCCCAGCACGTCCCTCTTACCGCCGGCGTAGTAGCCGAGACTCCGCGCCCTGTCGATCATGGGCTGCATGTCCCTGCTCCCGCTTCTGCAGTACAGCTGGTCGTCTTCGTCGAAGAACCCTCTGTTGACCACGACAGTGTCTCTGCCGGTCCCCCAGGCTATCTTACGCGTCACAGTCGAGATGACGCTGAGTTTGGTGTCCAGTTCTAGGTAGAGTAAGCTACCGCGCTCCAATGGTGGCGTCTCAAGTATCTTCCGGAGTTCCTCGTCGAACACGTCCCTGTTCCTCCTCCAGCCCCGGTGCTCCAGTATCGTCGCCGCGTCATCCTTCTCGGCAAGCAGCCTCGGAGCCGCCGTCACGGCCTCCCTGTCACCTATCTTGTAGCAGGAGTCGATCAACTGCACCATCTCATGCAGCGCCTCAGGGGGTAATTCGTTCTCTACAGCGAAACTCTGGGTCAGTTCCCAGAAAGCCGGGGTTTCTTTTAGCTTATCCTCCCTGTCGCCTACGAGTCCCAGGACAACGTGCAGTGACGTGGGGAGGCTCAGGTGCTCCTTCAATACCCAGGTGCATGAAGGGTACTCGTACTGCTCTGAGCCATGGGCCACGGGGTTAATGTGCATCACCCCTTCGATGGGCTCCTGGTGGTGGTGGTCGTAGACGGTGACGTCGCACATTCTAGCAAGCTCGTCCACGTTTTCCCTTGGGAGAGCCATGTCGGCTATCACTATCTCGTCGAACTGCTGTATCCACTTGATCTGGTCCGGGCTTAGGTAGAATGCGCCTAGGGTGGGAGTCCAGTTTGTGTATCCTTGATACTTGTGCCTCAGGAGTAGTGCTGCTGAGCACACACCGTCTGTGTCCCAGTGGTGGATGAGCAGTCCCCCTCTGCGTGGCGGCATACCCTGAGATAGGGCAGCATGTTATTTAAGCCACAGCTCAGACGGGTTCTCAGCCCTCTACCCATTTAGGTTCTACGGGCCGCCTCTGATGGTAAACGCCTTAATCACAGACCAGTTAATCCTATGTGAACGGTTTTGGATCAGAAGGACTCCATTAAAAGAAGAAGAAAATCCGTCCTAAAGGAGGCTAAGAGGCGCGGCTTCGAGGCCACGGTGTTCTTCAACGAGGTCATAAGGCAGAACCCCAGCAACACCGTCTACGTGCTCCCAATGGCGCTGGGCGACGAGCAACAGACCCTCGTCATGGACATAGAAGGCGACACGACCCTCGTGACGCCCCACTGGGGCGCAGCTAGGGTGGAGGCGAGCGGCGAGTTCAGCA
>DASWLJ010000164.1:0-2394 GCA_036396185.1 Bathyarchaeia archaeon
TTCATCTATATATTAAAAATGCAATACCCTAAGATAGAAGATAAATCCGGCTCAACCGTATCTAGGTCCATGCCCTCCGTGTCCCTGGCCACGACACTCCACGACTCCACCGGCTGGACCCTCCAACCCCTCTCAGAGACAGCTAAAATTCTGGATGAGTGCTACGATAGCCACCTCACCGTGGTCACCGTCGGAACCAAACCTGAGGTCGTGGAGGCTCTGAGGGAGACGGGCTGGACCATCGTCGAGCCCAGGAGCAGGGTAGGCGTCGAGCACATAACCGACTCCCGGAGACGCGTCCTAAGAGCCTCACTGGAGCGGGGCTCCGACTTCACCCACCTGGTGGACATGGACAGGGCCCTCCACTGGGCCCTCAGCTACCCCGAGGAGCTGAGGAGGGTAGCCGCATCCATACCCGGCCACGACTTCATGATCTTCGGCAGAACCAGGCGGGCCATGGACACCCATCCCAGGAACCAGGCGGAGACGGAGGCCATCGCCAACAGGGTGTTCAGCCTCATCGTGGGCAGGGACATGGACATCACCGCCGCATCCAGAGGCATTAGCAGGGAGGCAGCCGACACCATCCTGCGCCACAGCAGGGGCAGGTTCTTCGACTCCGACTCAGAGTGGCCCACCATCCTCCACTGCCTAGGCTACAAGATAGGCTACGCGGAAGTAGAAGGACTCGAGTGGGAGACCCACCTCAAGCGACGCGAGATGACCCTGCCGGACGGCAGAACCCTGGACTCCAAGGAGTACTACGAGGCCAACCCGGAGTCCTGGGTCTACAGGCTCATGATCGCCCACCGGATAGCCAGGGCAGCGTACAGAGCCCAGCAGACGTTCAGCCGGTGAGAGGAAAGCCACTCAGAACAACGCATATTAAACCGGGGCGTCAGTCGAAGCGCTCGAAGGGCGAGGCCGCGAGCACGCAGGCCCCCTCGCTGTGCCTGACTCCGCGGCCGTCTCCAAGTTCAGGCACATACGTTAGGCTAACGGATATGTACCTGCTGATGTGAGCCCCCCTCTCAACCATCCTGCGGTTCAACTCGTCCAGTACCACGGTTCCGCCGATGACGATCGAGGAGACGATAAACGCGAACCCGATGACGAAGTAGGCTCCTATTGACATTATGACCCCCGTCTGGATGCTGACGTTAAGACACCGTGAGAGGAGGCATCCCGTCAACGGGTGAAGGACCAGCTCGTCCGGTGTAGGGACGATTATGTAGACGCCGGAGGCCATGAGGGCGAAGGCGAGGGGCAACCTTCTAGGCATGATCAAATGACGGGCTAGTTATCATTATCGCGTTTGTGGTTCCTCAACCGCTACCGAAACAATACGGTTGTAACATTGTATTAATGATCTATATTGGAGTCATAGTTTATTGATACGTTTCTGGCAAGATTAGCCGTTGTCGGTAACAGGAAATGGACATTCTCATCTGGTGAGAGCAACTATTTTGGTCACACCCCCACAAAGTCGTTGCACCGTACACGTCATTTCATGGGCGGAGGCTGCGACGAACTTAACAACGTGAAGCCACTAAAACGCGGCACATTGTCACACATGTAAGAGACATTACAACGACCCCTGGGACTTAACATGGATGGCTAAACCGGACCACTTAGAGAAACAGCGAACCAGCACCCATCTTAAATGGGTGAACCACCAACCAGGCAGAGCCGAGGAGGAACGCGACGCCGTCTACTCGTATATGCGGCCCTTCTCGGCGTCTCCTCTGCGGAGCCTCTCCCTCATCCCACGGGACAGCTTGTTGGCCATCGGCGTCGGGTACTCCCCCGTCACGCAGCCCAGGCACAGCTTGCCCCGAGGCATACCCGTCTCCCGCACGTACTCGTCCACGCCCAGGTAGTTGACGCTGTCCGCCCCCACCTCCTCGGCGATCTCCTCCGGGCTCAGAGCCGCGCCTATGAGCTCACCGTAGGTAGCCATGTCGATGCCGTAGAAGCAGGGCCCAATGATCCGCGGATACGTGATGAACAGGTGAACCTCCTTGGCCCCCGCGTCCCTGAACCGCTTCACGGTACCCTTTGTGGTGTCCCCCCGCACGATGCTGTCGTCCACCACCGCCAGGCACCTGTCCCGGACCCTGTCCCTGAGCAGGTTCACCTTCCGCCTTATGATGTCCGCCCGCTCATCCGCCTTGGAGATGAACGCCCTCTGGGTCACGAACCTGTGCCTCCTGGTGGCCCTGTCCCAGGGAAGCCCCGACTCCTCGTGGAAACCGTACGCGGCATCATTAGCCGTCTCCGGGATTCCTATGCAGACGTCGCACCTGTTCCCGCTGTCCTTGAAGTTCCTCGCCAGGGCCCTGCCGAAGACCATGCGGGCCTGGTACACGTACTTGCCGTTGAACCTGCTGTCCG
>DASWLJ010000165.1:0-2191 GCA_036396185.1 Bathyarchaeia archaeon
TGGGGCAACCTTATCAGAGCGATGAAGGGGGTTACGCCTTATAAAAAGGTGGGGCTACTCCACTACGGGCCTGAACTTGTAGCCGTACTGGATGATGCCCGAGGGCCCGTCCTCCCTCACCTTGCGGAACACGGCCTCGACGCGCATCCCAGCCCTCACCTCGGCGGGGTCCACGTCCACCACCTGGCTTAGGAGACGCATGCCGTCGTCCAGCTCGATGAGCGCCACAACGTAGGGCGCGTACCTCTCGTAGCCTAGGGGTGGGCTCCTGATGACCGTCCATGTGACCACCTCACCTGCCTCGCTGAGCTTGTAGTCCTCGAACCCGGCGTTCCCGCAGGTGCAGACGGGCTTCGCCGGGAAGTACCTTGCTCCGCACGCCTTACAAATCCTGCCCATGAGCCTGTACCGGGGAACCTCGTTCCTCCAGTAGCGCGGGACACTCATTTACCGAACCTCCTCAGTATGTTGACGGCTGAGACCGAGGCCACGCCCCCCATGCTCTGGGCCAGGCCCACCTCGGCTCCGGGCACCTGGTGGTCACCCGCGGCCCCCCTCAGCTGCAGCGTCACCTCGGCCACCTGGTAGAGGCCGGTTGCGCCCAGGGGGTGGCCCCTGGCCTTGAGGCCGCCGAAGGTGTTCACCGGAATCTTCCCGTCCTTGTCCGTGGCGTTGCCCGCCACCAGCTTGGCCGCCTCGCCCTGCTTGGCCAGCCCCAGGGCCTCCAGGCTGAGGACGCCGTCGATGGTGAAGTCGTCGTGGACCTCTGCCAGGTCCACGTCGCCCGGCTTCACCTTAGCCATCCTGTACGCCTTCTCGGCTGCCCTCTTCACGGCGTCGAAGACCAGCGGGTCGTTCCTCGTCGTTAAGCTGCAGCAGTCCGTCGCCACGGCTGAGCCGGCCACCTCGACGCCGGACTCGCCTGCGGGGACCAGCACCAAGGCCGCGGCGCCGTCTCCCACGCCGCTGCACTCCATCGTGTGTATGGGGTCCGCCTCCATGGGGCTGTCCATGGCGCGGTCGATGCTCATCCTGAAGGGGTACTGGGCGTGTTTGCAGCCCACAGAGTGGTCGTGGCCCTTCACGGCCATCATCCCCACCTCGGCCGGCTCAGCATAAAGGTCAAGGTAGAGCCTGTGGAGCATGGCGCTTAGCCCCGCCTGGGTGACCCCCGTGTAGGCCGTGTACTCCTGCTCCTCGGACATGACCATGGCCGTGGTCGCCACCTCGGGCAGCACGTCGCTCATCTTCTCCACGCCGCCCACCAGCACGCAGTCGCTGTAGCCCGACGCGACGGCCTTGACGGCCTCGTGGAAGGCGACGCCTCCGCTGGCCGTGCCCGCCTCGACCCTTACAGCCGGCAGGCCGGGCTTGCCCAGAGAGTCGGCCACCAGGGCCCCCAGGTTGATCTGGTCCTGCATGAGGGAGCCGCTCATGTTGGACACGTAGACGCTGTCTACCTCGGTGCCCCCAGCGTCCCGGACGGCCTTCAGCGCTGCCTCCGCGAAGAGGTCTTGCAGGCTCCTGTCCCAGTACTCCTTGATGGGTATGAATCCGACTCCCGCTACTGCAACTCGTCTCACTGTATTATCTGCCCCCTGTGCCGCAGGTACGTGGCGTAGTCCACGTTCTTCTTCCGGTCGATGTAGCTCCCCAGCTTGGGCCCGCCCCTCTTATCCTTCAGGGCTTCTTGGGTCGTGAATATGAAGGCGTCGCTGCCGCCCCCCGACCCGTAGCTCACCATGAATATACGCTCCTCGGGCTCGGCCACGTCCAGTGTGGCAGCGAGCCCCATGGGGCTGCTTCCCGCGTAGGTGTTACCCACCTTGCCGACGACGAGGCCCGGGTTGATCTGGTCTATGCTGAACCCCAGGCTCCTCGCCACGGTTATGGGGAACTTGGTGTTGGGTTGGTGGAACACCGCGTACTTGAAGTCCTCGGGTTTGTACCCCGTCTCCTGGAGGAGCCCCTTGGTGGCCCCCGTTATGTGCTTGAAGTAGGCGGGTTCGCCCGTGAACCTGTTCCCGTGCCTGGGGTACATCTCCTTTGGGCGCCTCCAGAAGTCGGGGGTGTCCGTCACGTAGCTGTAGGACGCCTCAAAGTAGGCAACCGTCTCGGCGCTCCTCTCAGCGAAGATGAAGGCGGCGCCGCCGCAGGCCGCCGTGTACTCTAGGGCGTCTGCGGGCCGGCC
>DASWLJ010000166.1:0-26422 GCA_036396185.1 Bathyarchaeia archaeon
CTCCTGCACATGGCGAGGAGCTCTGTCAGGGTCGGCGTGCCCACCTTCTTGATCTTGTCCTTCATCATGCCCGTACCGACGCTCATGATCCCCGGGAGCTTGGCCGACTCCAGGCCCCCCTTCTTGATGGCGTTCATCCCCCAGAACGTGAAGAACAGATGCACCTCCGCGTCCATGGCGCCCCCCGTGCTGCTCAGCATGAACACCGGGTACAGCTTGTCCAGAGTGCCACTGTGGACGATTATAGCCATCTTCTTAGGCTTCTCGCTCATCTAACTCACCTCGATAAGGAACGTGAAGACTCCCGAGTCCTCGGAGGCCTCCAGTACCTTGTTGCCGGTCTTGCTGGCCCACGCGGGCACGTCCCTGACGCTGCCAGGGTCCGTGGCCGTGAGCCTGAGGACCTGCCTAGGATTCATGGTCTTCGTCGCCTTCTTGAGCTGCACTATGGGCATGGGGCAAAACATGCCTTTGCAGTCTAGCTCTACGTCGATCCTTACACCAGCCATAACTATTTACCAAATGGTAGAAATGAATTGTAATATTTAACCATTTGGTAAACCAATCTTCTCCTGCGCCATGATCTTCTGGATGAACCTCTTTGTGGTGGGCATCACCTGAACCGAGCCCAGGTCGTCCAGCGGCACCCAGCGGGCGTTCAAGGCATCCGAGGCTGCGTGAGCCTCGCCTGATAGGTACTCGCAGATGTACTCGAAGAGAACGTAGTGGTACTTCACGCGGCCGTCGTCGTCCCTGGTTACGCTGTCCAGGACCGCAACCATCTTCAGCGGCCTGACATCGAGGCCCGTCTCCTCCCGCACCTCGCGGACCAGGGCCTCCTCAATGGTCTCACCCACCTCCACGGCGCCCCCTGGGAGCCCCCACATCCCCTCAGATGGTGGCTTACCCCTCACGGTCAGCAGTATTCGGCCGCGCCGGATTATCATCCCGGCCACCCCGGGGATGGGGTGCGCGGGGTAGGTTCTGCTCGTCGCGGTCGCCCCTAGACGGAGTTGTATCCCTCGTCGAGGGCGCGGAGGTTTACCTCCTGCATGCTGGGCCTCATGTTGGCTTGGACCGCCTCTTTGAGGAGCCCCAGGTTCACCATCTCGCTGCGCTTCGCCAAGGCCCCGAGGAACACCATGTTGGCGACTATGGGGTTCCCCAGCCTCGTGGATATCTCCCGAGCCGGGACGCCTACGATCTCCACGTCGCCCCGCGTCTTGCCGGCCTGCTCCAGGACGCCCGAGTCCACCAGGATCAGGCTGCCGGGCTTGGCCACGCCCATGAACTTCTTGAAGGCGGGCAGGCTCAGTGCGAGGAGAACGTCGCTGCGCTCGAACTGGAGGTCGTTGATCTCCGCGTCGCTGACCATGATCTCGCTTCTGCAACTGCCGCCCCTGGCCTCTGCGCCGTAGCTGCGGCCGAACATCACCTCATAGCCCTTCCTGAAGAGGGCGTCGCTGAGGAATTCGCCGGCCGCGACTATCCCCTGGCCACCCGTCCCGCTTATCAGTATGTTCTGCTGCACCCTACTCACCCCTCGCCTTCCTCATGATCTCCCTTAGGCTCTCCGTCAGCTCAGGGCGCTCCGTCTTCTCGAAGAGGCCCAGCTCGATCTTCTTCTCAACGTGGTCCGCCACGTAGCTCACCGAGCTCAAGCTGGAAAGCTTACCTTTGACGGCCTCCGTCTGCTTTGCGTCCACCCTCACAACCTGGCCGAAGCCTATGTGGTCCACGACCCTGGCCTTGACGCCTTCCAGCGCCTCCGCCTGCTTGAGCGTCTCCTTGGCGTCGCCTCTGGGTACGGCGTAGAGGTAGCCTCCCTTGCCCTGGCGGCCCTTGATGTAGGTGCTCTCCCCGAACATCTCGAGTATTCTAGGAGGCAGGCTCTCCAGCGCGCCTCTTAGGTTGAAGATGCGCCGCTGCTGCGTGGGGCACTGGCTCAGTATCTCTATGAAGGCGAATCCCTTGTGCTGTAGAGCCTCCTTCATGGCGTTGGTGAGCTCCACGACGTGGTATGTGCTCCACTTGGCAACGTAGGTGGCGCCCGCAGCCTTCACAAGCTGGGTGATGTCGAAGGGGTTCTCCGGGTTGCCGTAGGGGCTGGTCACCGTGGTCTCCCCGTGGAGCGTGGTGGGGGCTATCTGTCCGCCCGTCATGGCGTAGCTGAAGTTGTTCACCAGGAATACCTTTAGGTCGATGTTGCGCCGCGCCGCGTGGATGAGGTGGTTGCCTCCGATGCCGGCGCCGTCCCCGTCCCCCGTGAACACGACTGTGGTGAGGTCAGGGTTGTAGGCTTTTGCTCCAGTGGCGAAAGCTATGGCCCTGCCGTGGGTGGTGTGCAGGGTGTCGCCGTTGAAGTAGGGGCTAGGTATCCAGGCGCTGCACCCGATGCCTGAGACCGCCAGTACCCTGTCTTTGTCGATGCCCAGGTCGTCTATCGCCCTGAGGAAGCACTGCAGTATTATGCCGCCTCCGCAGCCTGGGCAGAAGGCGGTGGGCTGGGCCCTCACGTACTTGTCCCTGTAGTAGAACAGGCTCTTCACGCCGACTCCCTCCTTATGGCCTCCAGCACCTCACGGGCTAGCATCAGCTGGCCGCCGACCTTGCCTAGGCTTACAACCCTGGCTCTGCCGCACGACACACGCTGGACCTCCTTGACGATCTTACCGAAGTTCATCTCCACGACTATGATGGCGTCCACCTGATCCGCCAGCTCCGAGACCTCTGACTCCGGGAAGGGCCATATGGTCTTGAGCCTGAAGAGGCCGGCCTTGACACCCATCTTCCTGGCCTGGGAGACGGCTTCAAGGCTGGGGCGGGCGCTGGCCCCATAGCTGAGGACGGCTACCTCGGCGTCGTCCATCTCGACCCTGTGGATGTCCCTTATCTTGGGCTCCGCGTTGAGAATCTTGTCCCTGATGCGGTACACGTTCATCTGGTGGTACTTGGGGGACATGTCCCTGATGCCGTCGGGGCGGTGGGTGGAGCCTGTGACGAGGAGCCTGTAGCCCTCGCCGAAGGAGGGCATCTCGGGGACAAGGCTGGGGTCGTCGGTGCCCCACGGAGTGCAGTCTTTGCCGGTGGGCTTGCGCCTGTTCACCACCTCGACATCCTCGGGGACGACCAGCTTCTCCTGGATGTGGCCTATGAGCCCGTCGCTCATCATCATCACCGGCGTCCTGTAGGTCTCGGCTAGGTTGAACGCCCTGACTGTGAGGTCGAACATCTCCTGGACGCTCCAGGGGCTTATGGCTATAACCTCGTAGTCGCCGTGGGCCCCGTACTTGGCCTGGTATACGTCCTGCTGGCTCGGGTCAGTGCTCTGCCCCGTGGAGGGGCCACTGCGCTGCACGTTCACCACAACCAGTGGCGTCTCAGTCATGTGGGCGTACCCGATGTTCTCTTGCATGAGGCTGAACCCTGGGCCGCTGGTGGCCGTCATCGCTTTTGCCCCTGCCCATGAGGCCCCTATAACGCTGCCTATGCTAGCGATCTCGTCCTCCATCTGCAGGAACACACCCTCCACCTTAGGCAGTTCAGCCGACATATGGTGGCTGATCTCGCTGGCGGGGGTGATCGGGTACCCCGCGAAGTATCTGCACCCTACGCGCAGCGCGCCCTCCGCGCAGGCTATGTTCCCAAGTACAAAGTGCCTACCGGGTTCAAGCATCGCTTTGTTCCTCCACGTTGATAGCGAAGTCTGGGCAGAAGCGCTCACACCACCTGCAGCCGATGCATTCTCCCTCGGCAACAGGCTTTGTGCCGCCCAGCGCGGTCCTCTTCTCCGACTCCTTCAATATCTTTCCTCCTCGGGTGCTGCACATGTGGACACAGATGAGGCAGCCCTTGCACTTGTCCTCGTCAATGACCACCTTGAACTTCTTAGCCGTCCCCATACACCTCGGTGACTTTGAATCTGTGATCATTAGGGAAGGATGAATAAAACAGTGAGGGTTAATGTAGATGGAGAGGATGGCCTCCACTAGTAGCCCAATTTCCTGAGAACCAAGTTGGCCACGCTGCTGTCCTGGATGGCTATGCCCACAGACTTGAACACAGTGATCCCGTCTTTGGGGGTCCTGCCCTTCTTTCGGCCTGAGACCAGCTCCTTGAGCTCAGCGTATATATGGCTCTCCGTGATGGCCCCCTCCTTGATCGGTATGAGGATATCCCCGGCCTCCAGCATGATGCCCTCCCTGTCGTCGATGACCAGTTTGGACTCGGCCACCGTAGCGGTGTCCAGCTCCCTCCAGTCAGGGTAGAAAGCCCCTATGGCGCTCACGTGCACCCTGTCCTTGAGCCACTTCCTGCTGATCACTGGCTTACTGCTCGTGGTGGCCGTCAACACTATGTCGGCGTCCCTGCACGCCTCCTCCCCGGAGGAAGCCGGCACAACATCCACACCCAACCTCTTCGTCATCTCCTCCGCGAACCGAAGCCGGGCTTCAGGGTACACGTCAAAGACGCACACCTTCTCTATGTCGCGGACGGTGCACGCGGCCCACGTCTGGGTGCGCCCTTGGACGCCTGCGCCGAATATCGCCACCGTTGACGCGTCCTCTGGAGCCAGGTACTTGGCCGCGACACCCGTTATGGCTCCGGTTCTCATAGCCGTGAGGTAGGTCGCGTCCATGAAAGCCTTCACCATCCCCGTCTTCGGGTCGTTCACCACGAGCCACGCCGCCGTCGTGGGAAGCCCCTTCGCTTTATTGTCTGGGTAGATGCTGATGATCTTGGTGGCCTGGGCGTCCAGCCCCGTCAAGTAGCTGGGCATGAAGCTGATGCTGCCATTGTACCTTGGGACCATTATGGTGCTGCGGGGCGGCATCATCACGTTGCCCTTGGCGTACTCCTTGAAGGCCTGCTCCACGGTGTCGATGGTCTCCTCCATGGCGAGGAGCTTCACTATGTCGCCGTCCGAAACGAACAGCATGGATATCACAGATTAGTGCTGCGTTCACTAATAAAACATCAATCTCGGGCGCGTCTGGCCGACGCCCAGCGGCCTTCTAAAGAAAGATTTAAGCTTCTGGGGCAAAAACATCTATATCTCCTCCACTAAATATAATTATCAATTTCCGAGGCTGACACCATATGAAGGGCATGCTCGACCGCCTTGTAGGCAAGTCCGATGAGAACGGCGAACTCTCAGGAACACGCTACATCAAGGCGATACCCCTCAGAGCCTACGAGGACATCGATATCATCAAAGCAGAGGTGCGCGCAGGCAACATCGTCATCTGTAACGTAGCTCCCCTGGCTAAACACAACATAGAGGACGTGAAGAGAGGCATCAACGAACTCAACGAGTACGCCCAGAGCAACGACGGCGACATAGCCCGCCTCGGAGAGGAGCGGGTGATCATCACCCCGAAGAACGTCAGGATCTGGAGAGGAAAAGAGTAGACTCTAGGCTAGGCTGAATGTGTCCAGCAGTCTGGGCGCGTAGCCGCGTACGCCGTGCATCTTGGATACTGTTCTGGCCATGTTATCGCACTTGCTCTCCTCACCGTGGACTATGAACACCTTCTTGGGCTGGGGCCTGAGACGTTTAACGTAGTTAACGAGCTGCCTTCGGTCGCTGTGGCCTGAGAACCCGTGGACTGTGTGGGTGCTCATGTCGATGTTGATTACCTCCATCTTGCCGTCCTGGTTGTATAGCTGCGCGGACGCCATCCCGGACTGGATGCGCTGCCCCAGTGTTCCTGACACCTGGTAGCTGACGAAGATGAGCCCGTTCTCCTTGTCCGGGGCAAGCCGCTTGAAGTAATCGAGGACCGGGCCCCCCTCCATCATGCCGGCCGTGGCCATGATGATGCATGGACCCCCCGCCACTATCTCGTCGCGGCTGTCGTGCTGCTTTATCACCGTGAAGTAGTCCGACTCGAAGGGGTTCACGCCCTCTTTCAGTATCTGGTCCCTGATCTCGTGGCTCAAGTAGTTAGGGTAAGCAGTGTGGATGCCCGTGACCTCGCTGATCATGCCCTCTATGTAGACGGGGACCTCCAAGAGGTCGCCCTGCTTCATGTACTTGTTGATGACCATGAGTATCTCCTGCGCCCTGCCCACCGCAGGGACGGGGATCAGCACCTTACCCTGCTTCAATATGTGGTTGGCTATACTCACGAACTCGCCCTCGGTGTCGTCTCTGCTGGGCGAGTTGTTTTCAGGGTCCCCATAGGTGGCCTCCATGATAAGGGTCTCCACCCTGGGGAAGTATGTGGATGCCGGCTGAAGGAGGGCTGTCGGCCCGAACTTAAAGTCGCCCGTGTAGACTATGTTGTGCAGGCCCTTCCCTATGTGTAGGTGGGCGAGACTTGACCCGAGGATATGCCCCGCGTTGTGAAGTGTTAGCCTGATGTCAGGCGACACGTCGGTGACCTCGCCGTACGAAAGAGGGATCGTGTGGAGTATGACCTCAAATATGTCCTCGGCGCTGTAGGGCGGAACCTTACCCTCCTTACTGGTGACGTCTATGTAATCGCTCTGGAGGAGCGTCATCACCATGGCAGTTGGCTCGCTGCAGTACACGGGCCCGTTGTACCCGTATTTGTAGATGTAGGGGAGGAACCCGCAGTGGTCTAGGTGAGCGTGGGTAATGACGACTGCGTCCAGGCGGCCCAGGTCGAACTCCTCAACGTCCAGCCTGGGGTAGGACTGGATGGGAGTCCTGCTGCCCGGGTTGATCCCGCAGTCCATGAGTATCTCGCTCTCCCTGGTTTTAACCAAGATGGCTGAGCGGCCCACCTGCCTGCTGCAGCCCAGGAACGTTATCCGGACGTCCCCAGCCTGCTGGTATATGGGGCGGAAGATGGACTCGCCCGTCTCCCTGAGAACCTTCTCCCGATCCTTGCTCTTACTATAAAGGAAACCCCTGATCTGCTTGATGGTCATGCTGGGGATCGGCGGCGACCTAACGAAGTTAGGGCTCCAGTGGGTCCTCTGGACGATGTCCAATACGTTTGAGCCGTTCGAGCCGATGGCCACGCCGGGCTTCTCCACCTCAAGCACTACCTCGCCGAGGGCGGGATCGAAGTAGGCCTGAACCAACCCCGCCTCCTGTAGGATGTCCTTGATTATGTTCTCCGACTGGAGCTCAGGCAGCCTGACCGAGGGGTCGCTCCTGATCACGATCCGCTTCTTTATGATGCCGGCGATCTCGCCCACTATGTGGCTACTCTCCTGAAGAATCTCCGGCTTGTAGCAGTATATCGCCAGCCTGGGGCCCTCGAACTCTATTCGAGTTATTCCCACCTCTGGCGGTATCTTGTCGAGTATCGCCTGCCTGATCTCGGAGTAGGTTAAGCCCTGTGTGCTATCCATCTGAACCGAACTCAACTATTCAATATCTTCTGCTTCTCTTCCTGAGATAGCTCCCTGAAGCCTTTACCATCTATGACGACTATGTCGAAGCTGTCGCCGCTGGCGATGTCGCGCTTCATGGCGGCGTCAACGGCCCTCACAACTACTGGGAGCATCTTCTGGACGGAGCTGTCCTCCTTGAACTCGGCCTCAAGTACACCGTAGGCGAAGGGTGAGCCCGAGCCCGTTGACACCATTTTCTCCTCCATGAGGCTTCCATAGGGGTCCAGGTTGAAGACGTGGGGGCCTGTCTCGTCGAAGCCTCCGACGAGAGCCTGCATGGGCAGAGGCATACCCACTTCACGGTTCTGGAAGAGCAGGTTGGACACGAGCCGGGCTGCGGACTTCACTAGGATCGGCCTGTTCTTCTCCAACTCATAGAGGCGGGAGTTCACCTGCAGTATCTCGACCACCTTCTGGGCCACGGCCACGCCGCCCGCTATGGTCATGGCCAGGTTGTCCGTGATCTGATACACCTTCTTGGCATGCTTACTCGCAACGTACGTCCCCATGGTGGCTCTGGTGTCTGTACCGAGTATGACGCCGTCCCTGCACACCACCCCTAAGGTCGTGGTGCCTTTCAGTATCCCTGTTTCCGATGACATCGATATTCCTCCTAAACAACAAGTTAAGAGAGAGGTATCCTAGAAAGGAAGACCAAGTACTTTAAAAAGGTGCCCATTTTAAAAGGTTTCCGGATATGCAAAGACATATTTATCTGCCGGTCCGATTAAAATCGTAACCGCTGAAAAGGCAGACACAAGTATTGGTGAGCCCTGAACAGTACAACGCCATCCACAGGATAGACTTACCTCGAATAGTGCTTGTGGGCGAGGATATACTGCACCGCCTCTGCTCAGTCTGCGATGAGCTCGGCTTAAACAGAGCCCTCATCGTCACGGGAAAGACGACCTACAGCGTGGCCGGGAAACAGGCCCAGACCTTTCTTGAGGAGAGTAAAATCCAGGCTGATCACATCTTCGTCGAGGATGCCACGCTCAACACAGTCGGCAACGTCACGGCTAAGGCGCAGGAGATGGAGGCGGACGTCATACTCGGAGTCGGTGGAGGCAGGAACATCGACGTGGCCAAGCTCACCGCGTACAAGTCCAACAGGTTCTTCATAAGCGTCCCGACGGTGGCGTCACACGACGGTATAGCCAGCAGCCTCGCCTCCGTAAAGGGCATGGATAGGCCCTACACAGTCCGCGCCGCGTCACCCATCGCCGTGATCATGGACAGCAAGATCATAGCGGAGTCGCCCTACAGGTTCACAGCCGCGGGCTGCGGGGACATCATCAGTAAAGCCACTGAGGTCAGGGACTGGCAGCTGGCCCACAACCAGAACGGCGACTACTACGGAGGATACGCGGGCAGCCTCAGCCTGATGAGCTCCGAGCTCGTAATGAGGGAGGCTTCCCTGATCAGGGAGAGGACGCAGGAGGGGATAAGAACGGTTCTCGAGGCCCTCGTGAGCTGCGGGGTAGCCATGAGCATAGCCGGGAGCAGCAAACCCACCAGCGGCTCCGCTCACCTCTTCAGCCACGCCCTGGACAAGATAGCCGAGAAACCCGCGCTCCACGGCGAACAGTGCGGAGTAGGCGTCATAATGATGGCGAAGCTGCATAAGCTAAAGTGGAAAGCCATAAGGAAGAGCCTTCAGATCATAGGCGCCCCGACGACGGCTGAGGAGCTCAGGATAGACCCTGAGACAATCGTGGAAGCCCTGACCATGGCGCAGTCCATCAGGCCTGAACGCTTCACCATTCTCAGCAAAGCGAACCTAAACGAGAGGAAGGCTCGGAGGCTAGCTGAATCAACTGGGGTAATATAGGTCCATAAGTCTCTGCGCTCCATATTTGCCTATAACTAATCTTTATAACCGTCACCGCCTTCATGACAGTGAGAATATTTCAGGGTGAGCATCCGGTGAGTAGCGTCCAACTTAAGGTATCAGAGGCGAAGCAGCAGAGAGACGTGGGCAGAAGCATAGCCAGGATGGACTCGGACACCATGAAGACGCTGGGTGTGACCGTGGGGGACGTCGTCCAGATAGAGGGGAAGAAGGCTACGGCGGCTAAGGCGTGGCCCGCCTACCCCGAGGACCAGGGTCAGGGTCTCATCAGGATCGATGGCTTCATCAGGAAAAATTGCAGCGTATCCATAAACGAGTTCGTCAACGTGAAGAAGGCTGAGGCAGAGTACGCTTCATCGGTGAAGCTTGCGCCCGTAGATATAAGGATCAGCGTAGACAACGACTTCATCAGGTTCGTGAAGGACCGGCTCATCGACAGGCCGGCCACCAAGGGCGACACACTCCTCATTATGATGCTGGGCCACAGCGTGCCATTCATGGTTGTGAACACGAGGCCCGGAGGCATCGTGAAGATCGCGCCCACCACAGAGATCAGCATAATGAGTGAGCCTGTCCCCGAGATGGAGATGCCCAGCAGGACCACCTACGAGGACATCGGCGGCCTTGACGAGGAGATCAGACGCATCAGGGAGATGGTTGAGCTTCCTCTCAGGCACCCCGAGATCTTCCAGCGGCTGGGCATCGACCCACCCAAGGGCGTGCTGCTCCACGGGCCTCCTGGCTGCGGAAAGACGCTGCTGGCCCGGGCAGTGGCCAACGAGAGTGAGGCCAACTTCTACGCCATCAACGGACCCGAGATCATGAGCAAGTTCTACGGGGAGTCCGAGGCCCGTATGCGTAAGATGTTCGAGGACGCCGAGAAGAACGCTCCCAGCATACTCTTCATAGACGAGATCGACGCCATCGCGCCCAAGCGAAGCGAGGTCACAGGCGAGGTGGAGCGGAGGGTCGTCGCCCAGCTCCTCGCATCCATGGACGGGTTGAAGGGACGCGGTCACATCATCGTCATCGGCGCCACAAACAGGCCGGACGCCATAGACGAGGCTCTGAGGAGACCCGGCAGGTTCGACAGAGAGATAGAGCTAGGGATACCTGGTAGAGCTGACAGAATGGAGATCCTCCAGATCCATACGAGAGGCATGCCCCTAGCGGAGGACGTCAACATCATCAAGATAGGGGAAATAACCCACGGGTACACGGGGGCCGACCTGGAAGCCTTGAGCAGGGAGGCCGCCATGAAAGCTCTCCGCCGCTACCTGCCCCAGATCGATCTGGAGGAGAAGAGGATCCCCCACGAGGTACTGGACAAGATGGAGGTCACCAACACGGACATCCTGGACGCGTTCAGGGAGGTCACCCCCACCGCTATGAGGGAGGTCTACGTGGAGTCGCCCAACGTCTCATGGGACGACGTGGGTGGACTGGAGGGCGTGATTCAGAACCTTAAGGAGGCCGTGGAGTGGCCCCTGAAGAAGCCTGAGCTGTTCACACGGATGGGCATCAATCCACCTAAAGGAATTCTACTGCACGGACCACCAGGATGCGGTAAGACGCTGCTGGCGCGGGCCGTGGCCACAGAGTCAGAGGCCAACTTCATCAGCATCAGAGGCCCCGAGATATTCAGCAAGTGGGTGGGAGAGTCCGAGAAGGCCATCAGGGAGATCTTCAGAAAGGCCAGGATGGCGGCCCCAAGCATCGTCTTCTTCGACGAGTTCGACGCCCTGGTCCCCTCGAGGAGCTCAGGAGGCGACAGCAGGGTCACGGAGCGGGTGATAAGCCAGCTGCTCACAGAGATCGACGGCCTACTCAGCCTCCAGAACGTTGTGGTGCTGGCCGCGACCAACCGGCCGGACATAATAGACCCGGCCGTCCTTAGGCCCGGCAGGTTCGACAGAAGAGTGTACGTGCCGCCACCAGACGTGGGAGCCCGCCTGAAGATACTGCAGCTAAAGACTAAGGACATGCCGCTGGATAAAGACGTTAACCTTGAAAGCCTGTCCCGCAGGATGGACAGCTACAGCGGAGCTGACATAGACTCCGTTGTACGGGAGGCTGGGCTGTACGCGTTGAGGAAGAACCCGGACGCCGAGAAGGTGAGGTTGACAGACTTCGATGCGGCCATGGCCGAGATAGCCCCCAGTATAACGCCTGAGATGATCAAGTGGTACCAGGACACCAACAAGCGGTTCCAGGACACGGGTAAGCCCCCCATAGACATAGCGTAGGTGATGACGATGGACGAGAAACTGTTACCCACAACCATAATAGAGCAGCTAGAGCGCAACGGAGCCCTAAAGTTCGACGAGCTCCTGAAGCAGGTTCAGAAACGCCACGAGGGCCTCAACGAGAGCGAACTGAACACCATGCTGATGAAGATGGAGATCCAGGGCCTCATCAGGGTCTACAGGATTCCCAAAGGCAAGAGGCGCATAGAGCTAGCTTAAGGAGATGCAGCCTTGGGTGTCCAGCTGGGCGACATCGTGCAGCCGCGGAGCGTGGCCATCGAGGACCTGGCGGGGCGAACCATAGCCTTCGACGGAAACAACATCCTCTACCAGTTCCTATCCATCATAAGGGGTAAGCAGGGGGAGCCTCTCCGCGATCAGGCGGGGAGGATAACCAGCCATCTGAGCGGACTGATATACAGGAACAGCAACCTCATGGAGGCGGGCGTGAAGATCGTCTACGTCTTCGACGGAACACCCCACATCTTCAAGAAGGAGACGCTAGACCAGAGGCGAGAGGTGAGGCATAGAGCCAGAGTCGAGTACGAGAAAGCCGTGAAAGAGGGAGACGAGGAGAAGGCTCGCCGCTTCGGCCAGCAGGCGGTCGTCGCTACCACAGACCTTGTCGAGGACGCGAAGAGGCTTCTTACGGATATGGGTGTGCCGTGGGTGCAGGCCCCAAGCGAGGGCGAAGCCCAGACAGCCTACATGGCGGCCAAGGGTGATGCCTGGGGGGCCGCGAGCCAGGACTACGACTCGCTCCTCTACGGGGCTCCGAGGAACCTAAGAAACCTGAGCATAACCGGCAGGAGAAAGCTGCCCCGCAAGAACGTTTACATCAAGATAGAGCCGGAGATCATTGAGTTGGACAAGGTGATGAAAGACCTGGAGCTCACAAGGGAGCAACTCGTGGACATCGGCATACTGGTGGGCACGGACTATAACCCTGAGGGAGTGAAAGGGGTAGGGCCGAAGACGGCCCTCAGGCTGATAAAGAAACACGGCAGCCTGGAAGCCGCTCTCCCTCACATGGAGAACGTGGAGTTCCCCCATCCGCTCGACGAGATCAGGGAGCTCTTCCTCAGGCCCCGCACCACTGACAGCTACAAGCTTGAGTGGAGGAAACCGGACGCAGCCGCGATCATAGGGTTTCTGTGCGGTGAACGCGACTTCGGGCAGAGCCGGGTCTTGAACGCCATAGAGAAGATGAACAAGGGCTTCTCGGACACAGGTAAGAGGACGACCCTGGACAGGTTCTTTGGCTGACGCAAGGCTTCTATACTCCCATCCTCAAACCTTGATGAAATGAATCTGGGTGTCTTCCTTAGGAGCGAGGTCAAGCCCGCCCTGGGCTGCACGGAGCCTGGTTCAGTGGCCCTAGCCGCGGCCACTGCGGCCAGGCAACTTAGACGCAAGGTTAAAAGGATTCATATGCGGACGTCTGGGAGCATCTTCAAAAACGGCCTCAACGTGGGGGTCCCGGGCACCCGCGGAGGCAGAGGCAACCTACTTGCCGCAGCCCTAGGAGCATTGGCCGGAGACCCGGACAAAGGGCTTCAGAGCCTAGAAGGTATAACGGATGAGGACGTCTCTGAGGCAAAGAGGATGGTGGATGAGGGCCTCGTGACGCAGGAGGTGACAGGCGACCCTGGTGTCTATGTCGAGGTGCAGCTCTACACGGACGATGAGAGGGCGTCAACCGTGATCTCGGGGCGCCACGACAACGTGTTCAAGGTTACGCGAGATGATGAAACCATCTTCAACGGGGAGTCCGGGGAGAGAGGCGGCGGGGAGAAGCCCCTCTACCTGGAGGGGCTCACAGCCCACGACATGGCTGGCCTCTGGGGGCTCTCTGAAGAGATCGACGCCGAGTTGCAGAGGTATCTACTCGATGGCTCAGAGATGAACATGGGCGTAGCTGATGAGGGTTTAAGGGAACCGTGGGGCCTAGGAGTGGGCTTCCACCTGAACGCCATGGCGCCCAGCGACGACCTTCTATACAAAGTCAAGGCATACGCCGCAGCCGCGGCCGATGTCCGGATGGGCGGCGGCCCATGGCCCATAATGAGTAGCTCAGGCAGCGGTAACCACGGGATCACGGCAGTAGTACCCCCGTCCGTGGTCTCCTCAAGCTGGGGGAGAAGCAGCAGGGAGCTGGCTGAAGCGTTAGCCCTCAGCCACCTTGTTACCAGGTACATTAAGGCGTATACAGGCATCCTTAGCCCCGTGTGCGGCTGCGCCATCGCAGCCGGGGCTGGAGCCGCTGCCGCCATCGTTAAACTCGGCGGAGGCTCACCGGGGCAGGCAGATTCGGCTGTGGCCAGCCTCATAGCCTCGGTGATGGGCATGACCTGTGACGGCGGAAAAGGGTCGTGTGCCCTGAAGGTGTCCACAGCGGCAGGCGAAGCATACATCGCCGCGATGCTCGCCATGAGAGGCGCAGGGATAAATGAGAGCCAGGGAGTCCTCAAACCGGACCTGAGAAGCGTGGCCCAGGTTCTGGGCGAGGTCAGCGAGAAGGGGATGCCGAAGATGGACGAGGTTATCTTGGGCATCCTCCAGAGGCGTTAACATCATTTATTTTACTCCACGCACCTGATAGTACGAGGAGAGATGAAGGTTCTAGCTATCCAGAGTAGCCCGAACAGGGACGGCTTGACTGCGAGCGCCGCTAAGCACCTGTTGAGGGGCGCCGAGTCCAAGGGGCATGAGGTGGAGCTCATACACCTCAACGACCACGTCATCAAGAAGTGCAAGGCCTGCGAGGGCGGGTGGGGTCAGTGCAGGAGTGAGGGCACATGCGTGCTTGAAGACGAGTTCCAGTCCATCAGGGAGAAGATCGATGGGGCAGACGCGCTGGTCTTCGCCACTCCGGTCTACTGGCTCGACCTCAGCGAGTCGGCTAAGACGTTCCTGGACAGGCTCAGGAGGTGCGAGAGCCACTACAGTTTCCAGAGGTACACTAACAAGCTCTGTGTCGGCGTAGCGTCAGCTGGGGGAAGCGGTAACGGGGCCGCTAGAGCCCTGTATTTGCTTGAGGAGTATCTTAAGAGGCTGGGCTTCAAGACCTTCGATCTGGTGACCCTCACTCAGGCAAGCAAGGGCCATAAGCTGCCTATGCTCGAGGAAGCCGGTAAACGGCTCTTCCAATAGCACGATGTGGGTTCCCCGGTGAAATTTATTAAACCACGGGGCACCCTTTGATGCGTATGCCCATCGAGAAGTACCTGCTCCCCGAGGAGAAGATTATCTTCTGGAGCGACTTCAACGTCAATTACAATGAGGAAGAGTACAGGGTCTACATCACCTCTCACAGGCTAGTTCTCTTCAAGGAGACTGGCGTCATATTCAAGAAGGAAGAGATCATAACCGAGAACTGGGCCCAGATAAGGGGGCTTCAGTACACCGAGACCGGCCGTATCAGTAAGAAGGGGCTCCTCACTTTCTCATCAAGTAAAGGTGAATCCGTTCTTGAGGGGCCTAGAGGAGGCATGCTAAGTCTCTTTAAAGCCATTCAGAGGCAGACATTGGACGGCTCTAAGCCTTGGGACAGCGATCGACCGACATAGAATCTAGAAATCCGATAATTGGATGATAAATCATTTAATGTAATAACACAATAAATCATATCAAGTGAACCGTATGTCGATGAGAGACATGAAAAAAACCCAGGCACAATTAAAGATACTGGGAAAGAGACACACATGGGAGATACTGACTCACATCCTGAACGGCTCAAAATACATCACCCAGATAGCAGAAGAGACAGAGATACCATACACCACAGTCCAGCATAGAGTCACGGAGCTAAAACACGCAGACCTTGTGACAATAAAAAATGAAATAGACACAGCGACAGGCAAAGCCATCAAAATCGTCAGGCCGAATAACTTCAGGTTAATCCTCACGCCAGAGGACATCGAGGAGATGACGAAAGAGGAGAAGGGGCCGATCCTCAGACTCAAGTAGTGTACTTCTTCTCCGAAAGATAACGATCCCTGTGATCTGGGAGAACCGTAACAACGTTCTTACCGGGCCCAAGCTGCTTGGCCACCTTTAAGGCGAGGTACACGTTTGCCCCCGACGAAATCCCGCAGAACAAACCCTCCTCCCGCACAAGCCTGTCAGACATAGCTATCGCCTGATCGTTGCCCACTTTCTCCACCCTGTCAACTATCCCGCTGTTAAGCATCTCCTCGATGATGCCGCCGCACACGTCGTCGCCGGTGCCGGGCACCCGTGTGTAGCCCTCACTTAGTGGGTACTGCGCTGAAGCGGGCTCCGCCCCAACGATCAAGACGCCGGGTATACGCTTTCTTAGGGCCTGAGCCACGCCATAGAGGGTGCCTCCCACGCCTATAGACGCCACGAAGGCGTCCACATTGCCGTCCAGCTGCTCATAGATCTCCTCACCCGTCCCGAGGTGGGCCTTGACGTTGGAGGGGTTGCTGAACTGTCGCGCCCACCACGTCCTAGGGTTACTCCTCTCCACCTCTAGGCACTTGACCCGGGTATCGATCTCCACCTCGGCCCCAGCCACGCTGCCCTCGCTGCTTCCCCTCAGTTTAAGCTGGTGAACCTTCGCCCCGTAGCTCTCCATGATCTTGACCCGCTCAGGGCCCATGCCCTCCGGCATGTATATCTCCACCTTGTACCCCAGCTGGGTCCCCACGAAGCTGAGGGCCGTACCCGTGTTCCCGGTACTCGCCTCTATTATCGTGTAGCCCGGCTTCAGGTCGCCGCGAGCCTCCGCGTCTCTGATCATCATTAACGCGATTCTGTCCTTCAGGCTGCCGCTGGGGTTCAGGTACTCCGCCTTAACGAACACGGAGAGGCCTCTGGGGGCTACCTTACTCAGCTTGACCATGGGGGTGTTCCCGATGAGTTCAAGTACGCTATTACTGACTTTCAAAGAGATCAGGTTAGAGTAACCTACGAACTAGTAAAATGTATCACTGGGGCTGATGGGTCAGCACAAGGTTCTTCACAAGAGTCGGCTTCAATGTGATGATCTTCATGAAAAACTTGAACCGCTCAAGGGTGAGGCCGTAGTCGGCCGCCGCGATAAGGCGGAAGCCGTGGCTCTTAAGCTCCCCGAAGAGGTAGTGGTTATGGGCGCCCGACTTATGTTCAGCGTACTCCTTCAAGAAGCAGACGACCACGAAGAGGGCCTTCCCTGATATCTCCTTGTTCTCAGGCGACAGGATGCGCTTAACGTTGGCCCCCGGAAGATACTGAGGATTCTCAACCAGCAGGTACCTCATCTTCTCAGCGAAGCTCTCGTCCACGAACACGTCATCGGTTACCTGAAACAAAGGCAGCTCTGCCTCCCTGCCCCGCCCCACGTCCATGTAGATGGTCCACCTGAGACTGGAGTCGCAGATACCCGCAGACATGCCCGAAAAAAATACCTAAAACTCGGTATATGTGGATTATAGAACGGAGATGGATTAACCCTTGGCGATGTCCTCGACGGCCGCAATAAGCGTCTCTATCTCCCCAACGGTGTTGTAGAGGTAAGTCGAGGCCCTGGCGTTGCCCTCGTTTAGCTTGAAGAGCTCCTTCATCAAGGGGAGCGCGCAGTGGTGACCCGACCTCACGGCGATGCTGTACTCCTGGTCCAGGGTCAGGGCCACGTCGTGGGGGTTCATGTCCCTGATGTTGAAGGTTGCCAGCCCGACACGCTGCCTCGGGTCCATGGGGCCGTAGACCTCAACGCCCTCGATCTCGGCCAGACCGTTGATGAGCCTGTTGGCCAGCTTCAGGTCCCACGCCTCGACGTTCGCCATCCCCACCCTCTCAAGGTAGCTGCACGCCTCACCCAGGCCAATGACTTGGGCTATCGCCGGCGTGCCTGCCTCAAACCTCATGGGTGGGACAGTCAAAACGTAGTCGTCGATGCTGACGTCGGCGATGGTGCCGCCGCCGATGCACAGAGGCTCAGTTGAGGTCAGCTCGGCTTCAGCGATGTAGAGGCCACCTGAGCCTGTTGGGCCGAGCATCTTGTGGCCCGAGAACGCCAGGAAGTCCACCTTTGAGTCCCCTACATCGGTCCTGATGTGCGGAACACCCTGCGCCCCATCGACGAGCATCAGGGCGCCGTGATCGTGAGCGATCTCGCATATCTCCTTGATGGGAACGATGCACCCCAGAACATTAGAGACGTGGGTCACGGCCACCAGCTTGGTCCTGTCGTTAATGGCCTTCTCGAAGTCTCCTAGATCAAAGACGCCCTCGACACTCGGCCTAACCACATCAACCTTCGTACCATACCGCTTACCGACCCTAAGCCATGTGATGAAGTTACTGTGGTGCTCTATCACCGTGGTGACTATCTTATCCTTCTTCCCCCAGTCGAGGCTGTTAGCCACCAGGTTAATGCCCTCAGTGGTGTTCCTCAGCATCGCGACGTTCTCAGGTCCAGGAGCCCCGATGAAGTGGGCGACCTTCTCGTGGGCTCCCTCGTACTCCTCGCTGGCCTTCTGACTGAACCTGTGAACGCCTCTCTCGACGTTAGCCCGGTAGTTTCTGTAGTACTCCATCTCCTTCAGCACCACCTGCTCGGGGGTGAGGCTGCTGGCGGCGCTGTCAAGGTAGATCACGCCCTTCTCGAGGATGGGAAAGTCTTTCCTGACCTGCTCGGCGTTGAACAATATTATCAGAGAGGAAGGAGCGGCGGTACCCTAAAGCCTTTTCAGCCCTACGGAACCGTCACACTCTTCGCCAGGTTCCTAGGCTTGTCCGGGTCAAGGCCCTTCAGGACAGCGAGATGGTAGGCCATCAGCTGCTGAGGCACCACGTAGGGAATGGGGCTAATGATGTCGGGGATACCCTTGGGCATCTCTATGTAATCGTCTGCCAGCCGCTTGATCTCCTCGTCACCCTCCTCACATATCGCCAGTATCTTGGCGCCGCGGGCCTTCATCTCCATGATGCTGCCTATGATGTGGCTGTGGGTTTCGCCTCTCGGGCAGATGAAGACGCATGCTACGCCGTCCTCTATGACGCTGATGGGGCCATGCTTGCTCTCCCCGGCGGGGTACGCTAACGCGGGGACGTACGTTAATTCAAGCAGCTTCAACCTTCCTTCGAGGGCCGTGGCGGAGCTGACGCCTCTTCCCAGAAAAAGGAAAAGTTTGTCGTCCAGGTACTTCTCCGCCAGCGCCTTCGTCTTCTCAGAGCACATGTCCAGGGTCATCTGGACCCAGTCGGGGATCCTCTTCATGTCAGCCTCTAGCTCGTCCTGTTCATCCTGGCTGAGCTTGCCCCTCATCTTCGCAAGTCTGAGCGCAAGCTGCGCAAGCACAAGAACCTGAGACGTGAAAGTCTTGGTGGCGGCCACGCCTATCTCCGGGCCAGACTGCTGGATGATGTAGGCCCGCGAAACCCTGGTCAAGGTGGAGCCCACGGTGTTGGTGATACCTAGCACGGTGGCCGCCCTCATTCTGGCGTGGTCGATGGCCTTCAACGTGTCGTAGGTTTCTCCGGACTGGCTGACGCTGAGCACAATCGAGTCTATACCCACGTTTGAGCCATATCGTTCAATAAACTCGGAGGAGACCACCGGGATCGTCGTGAGCCTTGAAAGCTTTGAGAAGATGTAGCTCGCGGCCATACAGGAGTGGAAGCTGGTCCCTGCAGCCGAGAGATAAATCTCCTTACCCCTGTCAAGGAACTGGGTCAGGAGGTTTACGTACTGCTCCTGGAGACGCAGCCCATCCCTTAATGCGTTAGGCTGCTCAAATATCTCCTTCAACATAAAGTGGCTGTATCCCTGCTTCTCAGCCATCTCGAGGCTCCAAGTGATCTCCTCCAAGCCTCGTTCAACGTGGGAGCCGTCCGATACCTTCATTATCTCGTATCCGTCCAGGCTCAGGATAGCCATCTCCCCGTTCCTGAGGTAGTTCACCTTGTTGGTGTATGGGAGGATCGCTGGAACATCAGAGGCGCAGTATGTCCCTTTTCCAGATACACCCAGGACGAGGGGGCTCTCAAGGCGGGCGCAGTATATTCGGTCAGGCTCAATGCTGGTCACAACGACGATGGCGTAAGACCCTCTGAGACGCCTGAGGACGCGGAGGATCGCCCCCTTTAGCCCCACATCGGATTTCAGCTCCTCCTCGATCATGTGGGGGATCACCTCTGTGTCTGTCCTCGACACGAAGTTGTGGCCTTTCTCGATGAGCTCCTCCTTGAGCTCCATGTAGTTCTCTATGACGCCGTTGTGCACGAGGGCTATCCGGCCTGAGCCGTCCGTGTGGGGGTGAGCGTTCACCATGTTGGGGGCCCCGTGGGTCGCCCACCGTGTGTGACCCATCCCGACCTTGCCCTTCATCTCGTTGATCCTAAGCTCGTTAACGACAGCCTCCAGCCTCCCAGCGTCCTTCCTCACCTGAAGCTGGCCCTCATCCACGATAGCCACGCCGATGCTGTCGTATCCACGGTACTCCAGGCGCTTCAGACCATCAGTGATGAGCTTGACGGCTCTACCCTCTCTAATTACGCAGCCGAATATCCCGCACACATCGATCACTCAGTGTACAATGACTGATGCTGTGGATTAATAAAATGTTCAGTTAGATGTGAGGAGGCCGGTAAACCATTTAACTATCCCCAAAACCGTTTATTGTACGACCCTTGGAGAGGACCAGACTGCGGTACGTTGCGCTCACGAGCGGCAGGAACGAGGAGAAATTCATCGAACGGACCATAAAGGGGGTACTCTCTCAAAGCCCACCGCCAGACGCCTACGTGGTCGTCGACGACGGCTCCACGGACGGCACACCCCGCATAATTGAAGACAATCATGAAGTTCACGTTGTGAGGCTTGAGAACCCCCGCCACCCCACGAGGGGCGTGAACCTGGCGTGGGCGCTGAACGCCGGGGTGAGTAGAGCGACGGAGCTTGTGCCTGACTGGGAGTATCTTCTCAAGGTCGACGCAGACAGCGTGATACCTCCAAGGTACTTCAACCAACTTCTAGACAAGTTCAGGGATAACCCCCGGCTGGGGGTGACCAGCGGTACGCCTCAGGACGAGAAGGTTTGGAGGGGAAGAGCCTCCGATGGAGCCAAGATGTACCGACGAGGATGCTGGGATGACATCAGACACTTCGTGCCATGCAACGCCTTCGACACCATAGCCTTGCTTCAGGCCAAGAGGCACGGGTGGATGGTCGAGTCATTCCCGAATATCAGGTACACCCAGTTAAGAACGTGGAGGAGGGAGAGCCTGAGGCGCTGGATACTGTCAGGCCGCTCCAGGTATTACATGGGGTTCCCAGTCTGGCACACTTTCCTGGTAGCTGGCGTATACGCCGCGCACAGCCCCCTGGTCATCGGGGGCCTCTCCATGTTCCTGGCCCACGCGTTGACCGTCCTCGGCGGCCTGAAGAAGCCGTTCTCACCCGAGTTCTACGAGTTCGTCAACAAGTACGCGGTTTGGGAGACCTTGGAGAGGTACCATGAGAGAAGGCTAACCTAGCCTATGGTCTCTTCCTTATGATGCTCCAAAGAGATGTGCCTCTACCCAGTTTCTGGTCCACACCGCTTGACTCAAGGATGGTGGGTGCAACAGACAGGTTGGAGACGTACTCTTCGACAACGTGGCCTTCAGCGACACCGGCGCCGTAGAATATGAGGGGCACGTGGACGAGCTCCGGCACAATCTTGTCGCTGTGGTGCGAGTACTGGCCGTGTTCGCCGAACTCCTCGCCGTGGTCGGAGGTGACGACCAGCAAAGTATCCTCAGGGAAACCCTCCATGAAGACACCGATCTCGTGATCCATCTCCCCTATGTTCTCACTATACAGGGTTTTGGCTGTCTCCACCTCCTCCGGTTTCGGGACGTAGTTGCCGTGAACGGACTCGATCAGCTTGTCGTTCAGGGTTCTCATATCATGCTTTGATATGCCTAGGCTCGTGTTCCGGGGGTAGTAGGGGATATGGGGGTCCATGAGGTGCACCCATAGGAAGTACCGGCTGTGGTCCTTCATCCATTTGCTGGTGAACTCCAAGGTCTCCTGCGCCCTGGAGTAGGGTAGGTACGTGTCGTCCTCATACACGCTGGCTCTAAGCTTCTTCATGCTGGCTATTATCTGGGGCGGTAGGTTGCTTCTCAGAGTCTTCTTCCAGCCTTTGCTCACCTTGAACTTGCTGGACTTGAGGTCAATGGTCTCCCTGAACCCGCCGTAGAAAGAATGCACGATGGGGTTGCTGTGGATCATAGCCGTGTAGTAGCCTTGCCCGCCTAGCACGGATGCAATGTTGTGGTCTGGCTTATACTCTGTGTCTGATCCAAGGATGCACGGAATACTGTTTATGGTTGAGGAGTTGCAGGCGAAGGCGTTCCTGAAGAATGCCCCCTGCTCGGCTACACGCATAAGGTTCGGGGTGTTATCCTTGTTGACATGGTCGTAGCGTAGGGCGTCCAGTATCAGAAGTACTACGTTCATGGCTCCTCTGAGTCTATCCTGTAGAATATATGAAAAGGTTTCCTTGTTCGCCTATGTTACTGGTTTGTTAAGTAGGTCGATTAGCTCCTTGGCGCGGACCTCGACTGAATGATACTTCATGACAGTGTCATGGCCTTTGGATGCTATCCTCTCCCGCTCATCATCGTTTTCCAGATAGTATTCCAGCGTCTTTTTCCAATTCTCTTTATTTATCTTGACGTAGTTTTCTCCGTCTTTAAAGTGTAGCTGCTGGGCTGTCTGAGGTTCATCAGCCATCACGAGGGTGCCGCTACCCATGACCTCGAAGTACTTGGATAACGGATACCTGAAGATACTGCTTCCGAAGATGAATACCTTCGACTTAGCTATTGTTTCAGCGTATTTTTCTCCTACTATGTAGCCTTGGCTCAGCAGCTCAGGTATGTTTCTCTGGGTGGTCTCCCCCGGGGGTCTTCCCTTGAGCATATACCGCCAACCTTTTTCCTTGCATAGTCTGGGGAGGTCTTGAACTACTGCGTTACGAAGCGGGTACACTTTTTTCTCGCTTGAGCCCAGGAAAATTACGTCGTACTCCTTCTCAGAGCTTGGTTTGTACATGGATGGGTCCGTGAACCAAGGAAAATGGTGTATTTTCGTCGTGAGGTTTTTCAAGTAGAACTCGGGGTCAATTTTCTGGTAGTATCTGTACCTTCCTAGTAGGTTTTTTTTGATGTAGGGGCTGTATAGGTACCTCATCAGCGTGATATCGTATCCGTTGTTGGCTGCCCTAACCCACTCCTGTGGGTCAGCGTGGAGATCGGCCAGCGTCATCACCATACCGTATGGGCGGTCGCTTCTCGGAGAACCGTACGCCATGTACTCTTTGAGGTCTGCTCTGTTACTGACGACCCAGTCCGGCGGATCGTTGCCGTAGAGCCTCTTGATGGATTCGTTCAGCTTCTCACCGGGGTTATGGTCGCTCCATCCCTTGCCTACCCATTGGCAGTCCACGTGTTTGGAGACCTCTTTTTCGAGGGAGTGGATCACGTTGAGGTTAACTAGTTCATCTGATTTTATCGTGGTGAATAGGATGCGCAAATGCATTTCTCCTGCGTCTTCACGGGTGGTCGTGGATTCCCTCTTGTTTTAATATATCTATGAAGTCTTTTGAAATTTTTTCCCAGGTGAAATTCTCCCTCACTAGATTATATGCGGCATTGCCGTACCTTAACTGTTTAACGGGGTCATCTAGCAGTGTCTCTGTGTATCGGACAAGTTGCTCCATGTTATCTGCGAGTAGGCCTGTTACACCATGTTTCACGATCTCCGGAATACCACCTACGGAGGTGGCTACAACCGGTTTCCCTGACGCGCCAGCCTCTAGAAGCACCATACCAAAAGACTCTAGGCCGCTGGGGTGTACCAATACCTTGCATCCAGCGTAATAGTTCTCTATGTCTTTGACGTATCCTCTGAACCTGACTTGGTTCTCTAGTCCTAGACGCTCCACATTTTTCATGGTTTGCCTGAGTTTATTTCCGTCACCTAGTACTAGTACGGGGTGCTCTAGTGAGCGGTCCCTGTATTCTTCGAAGAAGGTGTTGAGGGTCTTTACTTTCTCAGGGACATCGAAGTTCATGACGCACAGTATTGTGGACTCGTAGGCGGGGGCTACTTCTCTCCTATTGAACCTCTCTATATCTACGCCGTTGGGCATCACGTGGATTGTCTTGTCTAAACCGTTCCGGATGGCGATCTGTTTCATGTACTCCGATATGGCCAATACGATGTCCACGTCCCTGTATGAGCTCTCGTACTGATGCTTCTTTATCATGAACCCGAGCCTATTTTTGAAGCTAACGTCCTTTGATTCCTGCTCTGTCCAGTGGTCGGCCTTGAGCCTGAATATAATGTGTCTCACACGTTTTCTTTTCTTGGCTTGGCTAGCTCCTCTTAACCCATGGTAAGGGCTGTGGGTGACGAGAACGTCGCAGTCAATTGAGTTAATGTAGTAATTTGAGGGGTATGTGAAGTAGTTCCGGGATTTTTTATTATCTATGAGACTGCAATCTACGCCCTGTTTACGTAGCTCGTTGCATAGATGTTCAAAGTGGTCTCGCCTTGATAGGAACTGGACTCGCACCATTAGCTGATATGATTAGAGGACCCGATTAGAGGTTTTTGGTACACCAGGTTATTTTAGGTTCCTCCTCATGTCTATGAATGTGTAGAAGTAGATGACGAATATTATCAACGTGAAGAGTAGGCTGAACCTCCACAGGTCGAAGCTCTTCTGCTGAACAAGCATGAACATCATGGGGAAGAAGACGACAACCGCTATGATGGAGAGCCATATCTCGGGGTATACGTGGTTCAGGAGGCTCACGGGTGAGACAGCGGCTCCGTTTATCTAATGGTTATGGATAGGTGGTTCATCTCACAGCCACTTCTCAAGCTCCTTCTCTAGAGTCTTGCGCATTCTTCGTCTCCTGTACGTGTACCAGGAGGCCCAGGTCAGGGTGAAGAGCGGCACGGCGTCGAGTCCTGGGAAGAGCTCGAGGAGGCTTATGGCCGCGAACCACTTGAAGTAGACGGCGGCAAAGAGGAGGCCGATGAAGTCGACTAGGTCTCCTACTATGGGGGTTAGAAGCATTGGGGCGACAAATTCGATCAGGTCTAGGCTTAGGCATATGATAAGGGTCGCGAGCTCCTCCCAGGAGACCCTCAGCAGCCAGGGGGCCGATAAAGTCTCAGACTGCAGAAAGGCACCGATGTTACATGGGTCCTCGAGGCAATAAAAGTGTTTAGGGTATGTTTAGGATGTACTGGCCTGTATCAGGAACCACTATGAACTGCCCTTTCCCTGACTCGGCTATGTCTTTCAGCGTCTCAAGGTACAGGTAAAGCTTCGTCAGCTCGGCTAAGTCGGCGTCAGGGTTCGCCTGAGCTATGATCATCAGAGACTTCCTGGTCGCGTTGGCTATTATGAGCCTGCTCTCAGCCATCCCCTGGGCTTCGATGATGGCTGACTGAGCCTCAGCGTCGGCTATGACCAGGAGCCGTGTCTTGTTGAACTCGGCCGCGATGGACAGCTGCTCGGCAGCCAGCTTCTTCTCGATGGCGTTCACGAAGTTGTCTGGTAGAGCGATTTTTCTTATGTTCACCGCGTCCAGGGTCACTGCGCCTGCGAGGGATGGCTCCTCCTCCAGGGCCTTCTCCATGGTGGTCTTCAGGGCTACCCCGAGGCTGGCCCTCTGCTCGATGGTCTGTATCGCAGTGTAGTCGACGAGCAGGTTCCTAATGGTCTCCCTGATTATGGGTATGATGGCTCTGTCCTTCCAGTCGAGGCTGGGGTATTTCCTGAAGAGGTCGGCTGCGCCGCTGGACGAGATGCTCCACCTGACTGTTATGTCCACGTCCACCTTGAGGCCGTCCTTGGTGAGGCTCTCCACGGCGGGGAAGTCCCCGGCCTCCGCGGCGTCGCTCCACATGTGGACGCCGTCCGTGGCCACGTATATCTTGTAGACGCTGGCCCAGGGCGCCTTGATGAAGTACTGGGCGTTTCCACCTGTGCCTACGACGCTTGTCGACCCGAACACCGGGTCTATCACGATGGCTACGTAGCCGACGCCTATGCTTCCTGCGCTGAAGAAGACCAGGCCTCCGAGGACGATGATGAGTATTATTACCACTACCCCATATCCCTCTAGTTTGGGTCCTTCAAAGTCGAACCTTCTTTCCACTGGATTCACCTCGTTATTAGAAATATTGGGCGCCGGTTAAACGTGTTCTTAGTCTCTGATGCCTTCCAGGACGCTTATGGCGTTCCAGATGCGTGTGCGGCTGTACATGGGCATGTTGGGGTCCTGGCTGATGTCCTCCAGGATGGCTATGGCGTTTGCGGCTCTGGCCGCGACGCTGATGCTCTCATCCAGGAGCATGTCGGCGGCCTGCTTGGCTGTGCGTCTGATGTTGCGTGGGGTGGTGTTGTCGTCGGCGATCATGTTGAGTATGCTCATGGCTTGGTCCAGTTTCTTCTTGTACTCGTCTTTTATTTTGCTCAAATACGGTTCCTCCGTTGTTCGGATATGTCTGAAATTGATGTATAGGGGTCCGGGTTGGGATAAAAAGTCTTTCTTTTTAGGGGCAGTTGTTCTCTATGTACTCTGGTAGCTCGGCTACGCTGCCGAGGAGCACCTGCGGGGGGGTCCCGTTCGCCCAGCTTTTGAGGCCGCGGTGGCCCGTCGATACGCCTATGAAGCTGCAGTCGCAGCTGGTGGCTGAGTCGCAGTCTATCTGGTGGTCGCCGATCATTGTGACCTCGTCGATGCTGAGGCCCATGAGTTTGACCGTGTGTTCAAGGGCCTCCCTGTAGGGTTTGGGCTGGGGGGTCTCTCCTCGGCCCAGGACGAGGTCGAAGTAGGGGGTCATCTTGGTCTTCTGGAGGGCCTTCTCGGCGTACAGGTGGTGGCTGCGGGTGAGTACAGCTAGTTTGTAGCCTTTTGCTTTGAGTTTCTCCAC